>JANTFG010000444.1 GCA_024763555.1 Thermoanaerobaculales bacterium | reverse complement strand
ACCCAGCGCGACGGCAAGACGCTTGATGACATCGAGTGTGGGCTGAGATGCGCCGGGATTCTCGGCGCCCCTTGAGAACCGACCGCTTTCAGGCCACCTTGGCAATTATTCGGTAATTCGAAGGCGGGAGAAGTAACCTGAGAACAGGGTTTTCGGAAGGTCGGACACCTCAGGTCGGGGTTTTCAGGGATTCGAGTATCTCTGAGACCCGATCAGGCAGGAAATACCTCGCTCCCAGGGGGTCTGGATTGTCTGTCGGAGTGCCGGTCTTTTCCGGAGCAGGAGCCGCCAGCCGGAACAGCCAACCGGAGCCGAGTCCCCGCCCGAGAGGCGAAACTGAGTTGACAGAATCACCATACTGGAAGTGGCCGGAAGATCCCAGGACCGGCTCGATTTTGGCCTCCGCCTCCCTGTTCCGGCTTCAATGACAGAGACCGCAATCATTCCTCTCGCAGTCCGCCCAGGAAACCACGACCACCCCGGCTCCGGCGTCGGCTCCTGCTCCCGCTCCGGATTGCGGCTCCCGCTCCGGCTCCTGCCCCTCCGCTCCGGTTCCTGCATCGGCGTGCTGCTCCCGCCCCACTCCTCCGCTCATCCTCCGAATTCCCTCTGCATCCATTGGTCCAGAAGGAGAATGGCGAGACTCTGTTCGTTGCCGACGTGGAAGAATCTGGGCCTGCGGATGAAACCGGCATCCGCCAGTCGATCTAAGGCGGAGTCGAGGATTTCGGGCCGACGACGGAGCCAGCTTCGGATCGGAAGGTTGAAACCCTGTTTTCTGCGATCGAGATGGCCCGGCGGGAGGCGGTCCCTGATGAGGCGCCGCAGGAGGAGCTTGCCGGGTGATTGTCCCGGCTTGCGGAGGAGGGCAGGACTGAGCCGCATCACGAATTCAACGATCCGGTGATCCAGAAATGGTGGTCGGGCCTCCAGGGAATGAGCCATCGATACGCGGTCGAGTTTGGTCAGGAGGTCCTCCGGCAGATAACTGTGGAGATCCAGCCAGCGCAGCCTCTGATAGGGCTCAAGATCCTCCCTCCAGTGTCTCTTGAAGAACCAGTAGTCGTCGCGCTCTCTGCTGATTCTCCTCGGGAGCAGGATCTCCTTCTGTCGTCGCGTAAAACCCGATGCCAGCTCACAATAGTGCTCGAATCCACTCTGCCCCCTTCGTTGGAGGGAGCGTCCCGAATGAGTGAGCGGGGGCATCAGGCGGGCAAGAAAGCCTGCAAAGACGGAGCCTCGATCGGGATTCCATGCGCCGTGTCGCTTGTATCCGAGGAAGAGTTCGTCGCCCCCCTCTCCGCTGAGGGCCACCTTGACCTGCTTTCGTGCGAGCTTTGAGATCAAATAGCTCGCCCATGCGCCGCTGTCCGAGAATGGTTCGTCGAAGAGCCCGGGCAGGGTCTCGAGGGCCTCATCGAGATCCGGTGCCCCGGCACTCTCCTCCGAGTGATGGCTGCCGAGATGACGGGCGAGAGCTGCCGCGGCGTCTCCTTCGTCCCGTCGCCCGATTTCATCTCGAAGCGTGAAGGTTCGTGGCGCATCCAGACAGGTGGTGATCGCGGCTGAATCCACGCCGCCCGAGAGGAAGACTCCGACGGGAACATCGGCCAGGGTATGCTCGCGGACAACCTTCCTGAGGAGTTCATCCAGTAGCTCGAGGGCGAGATTTTCATCATCAATATCCGGAGTTTCCGGTGGAGACCAGTAGCGGTGGATTTCGAGACGGCCGGCTTCCCAGAAAAGATAGTGCGCCGGCTCCAGCTTTCGAATGCCCTCCCACACACTCTCCGGAGACGGAATATAGCGGTAGGAAAGGTAGTCCGAAATGGATTCGCGCCGGATTGACGGGCGGCCCAGGACGAGAAGGCTCTTGAGTTCGGAGGCAAAGGAAAGGCCTCCCGGAATCTCGCGATAACACAAAGGCTTGATGCCCAGGCGATCGCGGGCGGCAAAGAGCCTCCTGTTTTTCTCGTCCCAGATAACAAAGGCAAACATCCCGTGCAGACGCCGGAGACAGCGGGGGCCTTCCTCACGGTATAGGTGCAGCAGAACCTCCGTGTCCGTATCGGATCGAAAGGGTCCCGGCAACTCCCTGCGAAGCTCCCTGAAGTTGTAGATCTCGCCGTTATAGGTGATGACGAGATCGCCGAGTTCCATCGGCTGGTGTCCGGCTGAAGAGAGATCGAGAATCGAGAGTCGGCTGTGGCCGAGTTGGGCGTGTTCGGATGTCAGGACACCGGAATCGTCGGGGCCGCGATGGTGGAGCAAACGGATCATCTCGGCGATACTTGCGGTCTCGGCAGGGATGTCTCCCACGATGCCGGCAATGCCGCACATCTCAGTGCGCCTTGCGGTAGATCAGCCAGAGATTCCGGGAATAGATGAACCAGCCGGTGGACTGGCCGAGGATCCCGACGATATCCCGTCGCCAGATGAAGTAGATCAGAAGCATCGTGGCACCGGAGAGACTCATCCACCAGAAAGCCACTGGAACGACCGA
>JANTFG010000443.1 GCA_024763555.1 Thermoanaerobaculales bacterium | reverse complement strand
GGAGCTGGAGCGTCGACGACATGGTTTCCAAGTCCTCCTTCGCCCATATCGTTGCTCTGGCGGAATCACCCCTGGATGAGAACTATCTCTATGCGGGTTCCGGCGACGGGCTCCTGCATTTCACCCATGACGGAGGCGCAACCTGGCAAAAGGCCGAGCTGGAGGGGCTCCCGAAATTCGCCCGGATCAATCAGATTACGGCATCTCCGACCGACAGGAATGTCGCCTATGCGGCCTGCCATAATTTCTTCGCGGGTGATTTCAAGCCCTACCTCTACAGGACGACGGATGGCGGCGCCCACTGGACATCAATCAACGCCAGGCTCCCAAAACGGGGCTGTACCTACACGATCGCGGTGGATGAGGTCGATCCCGATCTCCTCTTCGCGGGCACCATGTTCGGCGTTTTCACCTCCAATACGCCGGAGATCCACTGGGTCAAGCTGAAAGCGGGCCTGCCCGAGTCGGTGGCGGTGATGGACATTGAGATCCAGCGGGAGGAGCACGATCTGGTGATCGCAACCTTCGGACGCGGGGTGTATATCCTGGATGACTATTCCCCATTGCGTCAGCTGACGCCGGAAAACCTGGATCTCCCGGCGCTTCTCCTTCCGGTCGCCCAGGCCCCGATGTTCGTCCAGGCGGATCCCCTGGGTTTTTCGGGCGTCGGCTTCCAGGGCGCGGGTTATTTTTCCACTCCCAATCCCGAGGTGGGCGCCGTGATCACCTACTTCATCAAAGAGGCGCCGAAATCACTGAAAGACATCCGCGGGGAGGCGGAGAAGAAGTTGCGGGAGGAGGGCAAAGAGATCCACTTTCCCAGCTATGAAGAGCTGAAGAAGGAGCGTATCGAAGAAGAGCCCGGCCTGCTCTTCGTGATTTCCGATTCCGAGGGCCATGCCATCCGCAAGATCAGGAAAAAGGTCGAGGCCGGTCTCCACAGGATCGTCTGGGATTTCCGGGCCAGTCCGGTCGTGCCGGTTTCACTGACTCCCTTCGATCACTCCATCCCATGGGCATCCCCGGATCTGGGCTATATGGTCACTCCGGGGAAATACAGGGTGAATCTCTATGAGTCTCAGGGACAGGAGCTGAAAAAGCTGGGAGAGGAGCAGATTTTCAGCTGCAGACCGCTGAATAACACCAGCCTTCCACCGGCTGACCGGAAGGCTCTGGATGAGTTCAACAGGAAGGTGGCGGTTCTGGCCCGGGCCATCTCGGCGGCTGATGCCCATCGTAGCCATCTTGAGGGAGTTCTGCCTTATCTCGAACAATCGATGTTGAGTGCGCCGGCTTTCGAGGACAGCTGGTTCAAAGAGCTGTCGGAGATCAGGACCCGGCTGCGGGAGATCAACGAGGAACTGAACGGGGATCCCCTGCTCTCCACCTACGAGGGCCAGGCCCGGATGAGCCTCAAGGGTAGGACCGACCTCATCACCGCCGCCCTCTGGGCCACCACCTCCGGGCCCACCGGTACCTATGAGAGGGCCTACCGGGAAGCGCGTGAAGACTTCGGCACAAGCCTCGAAAACCTCAAAGAGACCGATGCCCTCGTCCACGGCCTCGAAGAGCAATTGGAGAAGGCGGGCGCACCCTACACGCCCGGACGGGTCCCGGTCTGGAATGGGGAATGAGAAGAGTCCCGGGCGGAGTCGATTCTTCCGCGATCCGACCGATATGCCCCACGGGGCCGATGAAGACCCGGTGCGGGAGGTTTGCGGACCCGGGCCGGGCGAGACTCGGGCAATCCCGTCAGTCCCGGGTTGGCACTTCGTCCCGGAATGGTGAACTGGGCGGTCTTTTTCCCTGAGGAGTCAATCCTCCGTGCTAGATTGATGATATGAAGAAGCAGCCGCCGACCCGGATCCTCCTCATCGATGACGAGAAGAATTTCCGTAGGGTCACGTCTCTTTCCCTGAGGGAAGCGGGCTTTGATGTCCGTGCGGCTGGAAACGGAGCTGAAGGTCTGGGTGCGCTGGAAGAGGAAGAGCCTGAGGTCATCCTCTGCGACCTTAACATGCCCGTGATGGACGGGATGAGTTTCCTGGCCGAACTCAGGAGGGAAAACATCGGCATCCCCGTGATCATGCTTACCGCCTATGCCTCGATCGAAAGTGCCGTCAAGGCCATGCAGGCCGGCGCCTTCAACTACCTGACCAAACCCATTAACCGGGCGGAAATGGAGCTGGCCATTCAGAGGGCCGCGGAATTTTCCCGTCTTTGCCGGGAAAACCGGATGCTGCGCGAGATCACCGAAGGTCGGCGCGAAGTCGACCGCCTCATTGGCGACTCCGCCGTCATGCAGACGTTGCGGGAGACCATCTCCCGCCTGGCCCTCTCCGACGCCCCCGTCCTGATCTCAGGCGAGTCCGGGACGGGCAAGGAACTTATTGCGCGCGCCCTCCACTTCGATGGTCCCCGTGCCGAAGGAGGCGCCTTCGTCGTCCTCAACTGTGCGGCCGTCCCCTCGGAGCTGCTGGAGTCCCTCCTCTTCGGCCACCGGAAG
>JANTFG010000442.1 GCA_024763555.1 Thermoanaerobaculales bacterium | reverse complement strand
AGGATAGAAGCCACCCTCCACAAACATCCGGGGCGGCCTGCTCATCTCGTCCTCGCCATGACCTGAGAATATTTCAAAACCGGTAAGCCGTGACTGGCACCTTTCCCTCCCGCGCCTTCGTGCCTCCCATCAGCTGCCGGTGTCCCGAGGCCTCAGTTGGCGGATTTCTCCACGAGAAGCATGTGGACCGGCCGGGTTTCCAGCGACAAGGAAAGATCACATTGGGCCTCAATGACCTTGAGAAGTTCCTCAACCCGCTGGGTCCGATAGGCGGAGCGATGCAGCTGGAACCATACGGTCTCGTCAGGCTCCGGAATACCGTCGATCTCTACGGGAATGCCGACCTGGCTCTCGAGGAAATTGGCAAACTGCTGGAGGTTGGCTCTCCCGCCTCCCTGGCCGCCATCATCATCAGGCTCTTCCAGGGAAACAAGAATGGCCTCCTGCCCGTTCACACTGGCCTGCCCGTGAACTGAAGCAAAATGCCCACGGATCACGATGACCCGTTCTTTTCTCATCACATATTCCAGCCGGAGGCCGAAATGCTCCTTCATCTGTCGGCGGAGATCCGCTTTGAAAACCCCTTTCGGCAGACTTCGGTTGATGAGAATATCGGCACGAGCGGGCCGGCCGAGGATTTCCGGGTCTCCGAGAAGCCGCGCTTCCTGGTACCCGGCCATACCGAGGAGGTCCCCAATGGTGTTGCATCCAAAGCAGGCGCCTCCATATTCCGGGATCCCCTTCCGCATCTCGATGAGCATCATGGCCGGGCCTTCCGGAATAGCCGCGGCCTGAACAGAGCCCTTCAGGCGATAGAGCTGCATCCGCTGAGGAGGATAGGGCGGCGGAAGCAGACGGAGGGCCTCTCCGTCCTTGAGGGAATAGGCGGCTGCAATTTTGGCTTCGATCTCAGGGCCTGGGGGAATGGGCACTCCGACTGCCCCGACTGGAGGCGTGCTGTCGGCAAAGCTGAATCGGATCTCGATTTCGACCGGCACCGGCTTTCCTTTGAGATCGCGTGTGGGTTCGAAGCGTGCTGCCTTCAGGCCCTCAACCAGAACCTCATCAACATCCGGACCGGCCGAGCGAAGGACCCGGATCTCCCCGGATCGGCCGGCGGGATCAACCGTGCTGGAGAGAACCGCGCCCTCCGCGAGGGATGTCATGCCCTTCTTCGGCAATGCGAGCAGCCTGTCGCGAACTCGAAGGCTGCCGGGCACCGGCGACCCGGTCTTGAAATCGCCGGTGATCTCGACCCAGGTGGGCTTGCCGTCGCGAAGTACTTCCGCCCTTTTCCAGGAAACAAGGGCTCGTACTTCCGGCAGATCGGCCCCTGCTTCATCGCCGGGTGCTCCCGGTCCCGCGGCAAGCACAAGGGTTGCAAGCATGCACAGGACAACCAGGAACACTGCGCTCCACCGCGACCCGGCATCAGGATGGTAGTCGTCCGCCAGAAGCCGCACGAGACGCCGTCCGATTTGAGAGCGGGGAACGGCCATCCCGATTGAAGGAATCGCTTTCGGCCGCCTCCCGGTGGCGAAACGGAGGAGCACCTCGACATAACTGTTCCTCTTGCCTTTACCAACACTTGAGATGACCTGATCATCCACGGCGAGTTCCCGTTCGAGGCGGATTCGTCCGGCCAGAATCCACACGAGGGGATTGAAGAAGTACAGGAACTGAGTCAATAGAACAACCGCCTGAACCAGATGATCCCGACGACGGAGGTGGATGAGTTCGTGAACGATCACAGCCGCACCTTCGTCCTTCGGTAGTGAGGTCGAAAAACTCTGAGGGAGAATCAGGCATGGCCTGAAAATCCCGAGAAGGCCGGGCCCCTTCACCAGATCATCCGGAACCAGCTCGGCCCCGATTGGGGTTTTCAGCCCGAGATGACCGGCCAGGCGATCGATCTCCAGCTGAAGTTCCTCCGGGACCTCCCACCGGGATCGGCGGAGCCGCGCCTTCAATCGGTAATGTCTCATCCACCAGATCAGGAGCAGGAGCATTGTCAGCGCCATCCAGACAATAAAGATGATGCTGGCCGCTCCCATGGCAACCGGAGCTGCGGGTTCGGTATGCGGCACGGGACCCGGAGCAGTCGAGACAGTTGTGGCTCCGGAAGGGCGCTCCGCGGTTGAAAGCGCGAGTTTCGAGGAGGCGGCTGGGTTTTTCCCGATTCCCCATGGGCTCTCGAATCCGACGGGCACGATGAGCCTGAGCAACACGAGGAAACAGATCAGGTGTCGAGCCTTCGGGCTCAAACACCGTCCGAGCAGCGCCAGAAGAACCCATGTCATCCCTGCCAGGGCGGAGAACTGCCACGTCACCGCGATCATCTCCTTCAGCCAGTGTTCGGCGACAAGCTCGAGTGTCATGGGTTTTTCCTCCTGTCCACCAGCGATCGCAGGAGTTCGGCTTCTGACTCGCTCAGTTCTTCGTCCTGACTGAGGTGGAGATAGAGAGGTCCCAGTTCCCGATCGAGAATGGTATCTACAAAATCGGAGACAGC
>JANTFG010000441.1 GCA_024763555.1 Thermoanaerobaculales bacterium | reverse complement strand
TGTGCACTGGGTGGAACGGGGCCTCTTTCGTCCAGGAAATTCCGTACCCCGATTTCACATGGTCTGGGGAACGGGCTACGGCCTGATGGAAGTCCTCTTAAAGGCCCTTGAAAACCACAGGGATCGACTGGATCTGCACTTCCGCCACCACGTTACCGAAGTGCTGACTGAGAAAGGACGGATCAGTGGCTGCGTCGGAGTCAACGAAGACACAGGCGAAGATTTCGAGATCCATGCCGATGCGGTGGTGGTCGCCTCGGGCGGCATCTGCGGATCACTGGAGAAACTCCACGCCCACTGGTACAGACCATGGGGATCACCACCCGCACTGCTGCTCAACGGCGCACACCGCTATGGCCTCGGGGAGCTTCACGATCTCATTGATGGCCTGGGCGGGGCCGTCACCCACCTCGATCTCCAGTGGCATTACGCGGCCGGCGTTCAACACCCCAGACCCGACCGGGAGCGACACGGATTATCCCTGGTCCCTCCGAAGTCAGCTCTCTGGATGGACGCCACCGGCCGGAGGATCGGCCCGATACCGCTGATTACCGCATATGACACGCGCTTCCTGGTGGAAGAGATTCTTCAGACCGGCTATGGCTACTCCTGGCAGATTCTCAACCGGAAAATTCTCCTCAAGGAACTGGCGGTCTCCGGTTCGGAGTTCAACGACTCCATCCGGGAGAAACGATGGGTAGCCTTTCTCAGGGATGTTCTCCTCGGCAACCCGCGCCTGGCCCGGACTTTCCTCGACGAGTGTGAGGATTTCATCAGCGCTCCCTCCGTCCCGGAGCTGGCGGCGAAAATGAACGAGCTGACCGGGGATGGCCTGGTAGATGCGAAGACCCTGGAAGCGGAGATCGCTTCATGGGACGCGAATATCGCCCGCGGCCCGGCGCTTTTCAACGATGAGCAGCTTCGGAGGATCGCCCACTGCCGCCGCTGGCGTGGTGATCGTGTCCGGACCTGTAAGTTTCAGCCCCTGCTCGAGCCGAAGGCCGGCCCCCTTGTCGCCATCAGGGAGCACATCCTCGCCCGTAAGAGCCTTGGAGGGATCCAGACCGATCTCAACTCGAGGGTCCTCTCGAAAGGGGGCGAGGTCATTCCCGGTCTCTGGGCCGTGGGCGAGGCTGCCGGTTTCGGAGGAGGAGGGATCCATGGCCGCGGCGCCCTTGAGGGGACCTTCCTGGCCACCTGCATCCTGACGGCACGGGCGGCGGCCCGGGACCTGGCGGGAGCAGGATAAAGAAAGCTCCCCGGGAGGTCGGCCTTAGCTTCCGTACTGAGTGCAGTCGGCACAGACGGAGGATCCTCCTTCAGAGAGAATGTAGTTCTCTGCAACGGTGGCTCCGCACCTGCTGCAGGTAACGCGTTCAAAGCATGGTGTTTTCTTCGGAAGTTCAACCGTGAAGGGCCCATCGATCCGGACAACCTGAGAGGGGTCGAGACCGAAAAGCCTCCTGAAACCGGCCGAGGCAAGCTCCTCGGGAACATCCGTCGGATCAATGCCTTTGGCCCGGTACTCAGTGATAAAGGGAGCGGAAAATGCGGCGTCGAGAATTTCGTTGCGGATGGCAGCCCGAACGGCGCGGCCGCTCTTCTCATCAATCAGCGTAAACTGCCACTTGCCTTTGGGCTCCTTCTTCATCACGCCCTTTCCAAAGGTACAGCCGGTCGAAAACTGGACGCCGTCGACGAAACAGCCGGCTGCATGGCCGTCGCCGGAATTAACGATGGCCATTGTCGACATATTGCGCTCGCGCTCGATGCCAAGGGCCTTCATCGCGGCAAGACCGGCAACGTATCCCATGGGCATGCCCCCACAGGCATGGCCATGAATGTTGATGGCGGAATAAAGAAACTCTCTTTCCCTTTCATCGAGATCTTCAATGCTGTTGATGAGTTTGCGGTTCTTCTCAAACATTTCGCCTCCTGATGCTTATGGGCCCGATCAGGCCAGAATGATGTCTTTGATAATAAGAATGCCTGCAATCAGAAGCAGGATAACAGCGAAGATCCTCTTCACAGCAGCGGATTTCAGGTGGGTTGCCATCAGCCGGGAGCCCAGCTGAGACCCTGCAAAGACCGCCAGAACACAGGCCGTCCACAAAGCCCAGTCCGGCCGCGCGGCCGTCGCCAGATGCGAGAGAAAGCTCGCAATACCCCCAAAACTGATGGCCAGCGCAGAGGTTGCCGCCGCGGTCTTGGCGGAAATCCCCGCCATATAAAGCAGAGGAACGACAAAAGAGCCGCCGCCGCGTCCGATCAGCCCGGCCAGAAAGCCTACGCCTCCCCCACCGACCAGGCCGAGAAGGGTCCTGCCACCCTTGTTGAGCTCGTGTTCCGGCTGCCATCCGACCCACATCAGGATCCCGGAGATCAAGGTGAAAAGTGCAAATACGAAGATCAGCGCCTTGGTCGGAACGATAGTATTGACCAGGGCGCCCAGAGGTGCAGCGATCATCATCGTCAGGCCGAAGAGCAGACCGATTCTCCAGTCGATCATCTTTTTCCTGGCATAGGTCACAGT
>JANTFG010000440.1 GCA_024763555.1 Thermoanaerobaculales bacterium | reverse complement strand
TGGAACCTGATCTGAGCGATTCTGGCGGATGAGATGTGCCAAGGCCTTGAGGCTCTGGTGCTTGCAAGAAACGCAGGAATACTGGTGGTATGTCGAGGTCTTTTTGCAAGTGGCCAGAGTCCAAGGAGTTGGTGCAGATCGCCGGTGAGAATCGCTCAGATGAGGTGGAAGTACTGAGAACAACTCCGGCCGTGGAAACCGGGTCCGGGCGGTGGTGCCGCCTGGACCCTTCTTGCGAAGAGCGGCTCTCTCGAGAGTGAATCGGCTTTGGCCTCCATATTCCCCGGAGTCAGGCCCGGTCGTTACGGGCGCCTATTCTGAAATGCGCTATGCTCGGAGGGATGCAAGTTCCCCTTCGAACTCTTGTCCTCATCCTGCTTGCAGGTCTCGCCTGCCGTCCGAACAGGATCGAGACGGTGGATCTCGGGAAGGTGCTTCCTCTCGGAGAGGTGTCCCGGGAGAGGAGGGACCTTCCCCTCGGCGATCGCAATGCCCCGGAGTTCGTATCCGGGTGGTCATGGCCCGAAAAAGATGCGAAAGGCCGGGCTTTTCGCTGGGCCACCGGGGATCGGAGCAGTCTTCGCTTCTACTGCGCTTCGCCCCGGGAAATTCAACTCCGACTCACGATTCGACCCTTTGTCTACGAAGGCGCACCGGAGCAGGTCTTGCGCTGTCTCCTCAATGGAGCTGCGATCGGTGAGAAGAAATTCCCTTCGGTCTCGCATCTCGATTTTCAGCTCCCCCCCTCCCTCCTGCACGAAGGAGAGAATCATCTCGACTTTCTCTGGAAATACTCGACCCGCGTCTCTGATGTGCGTCCGTCGCGAGACCAGAGGAAGCTCGCGGCGGCCGTGTCCGCGATCCTCTTCGAAGGACTGGTCGAGAACCCGACCCATCGGGGTATTGCTCAAGATGGGCCTGTACGCCTGCCGGGAGCGTCCGAGACCCGAATTGCTCTCCGGCCGGGTCCTGATGCCGTGCTCAATCTTGCGGCCGGGGAATTGAAGCGACTGAAAATCCGAGTTCGTCAGGAAGGAGAGGAGGCGCGCACTGTCGAGGCATCAGGAAGGAGAGGAGGACTCTACAGGCTCAAAAATCATGAGGGTCCGATCGAGATCGCATTCCGGGTGGGCCGGGGAGCACCCCTGAGCCTCGACGACGCCAGGCTGAGCTGGGCCGGTCCGGACATTTCTCCCGCGAGCGAATCCGAGCCCTCCGTCAGGAGACCTGACATCATCCTCTACGTTGTCGACACCCTGAGGGCCGATCGGCTCGCCTGCTACGGGGGCCCGGAGGGGATCTCGCCGGCAGTTGATCGCCTCTCCGCCGACGGCCTTCTCTATGAACACGCGGTGGCCCAATCCTCCTGGACCAAACCTTCGGTCACCTCGATTCTCAGCGGACTTCTGAGCACCGAACACGGCGTGCGCTCGAGGGAGCAGGCGATTCCGAAACGCGTCAAACTGATTTCCGAGTACCTGAAGGATAGCGGCTATCGGACGGGGGCCTTCACGACAAATGCCTACCTCATTCCCGCAGCCGGATTCGACCGGGGTTTTGAAGATTTTCACTTCTCCCAGATCTCATCCCGCAAGCTGACAAGAGAGGGCATCGGCTGGCTCAGTGAACAGGGGAAAGACAAACCGGTATTCCTGTGGCTTCACTCCGTCGATCCCCACGCGCCCTATCAACCGACAGCAGCTTTCCGGGGGCGGTGGGCACCCGGCGTACCCGCAGAATTCGGCAGTGTCGAACACATCCGCTCTCTGGGGGGGCGACCACCGGAGGAGACCGCCCCCTTCGTCTCTCCTTTCCGCGCACTCTATGATGCCGAGCTTGCCCAAAACGATGCAGCGCTGGGTGAGTTGATCGGGTATCTCCGGAAAAGCGGCCGCTATGATGACAGCTGCATCGTTTTCGTCTCCGACCACGGGGAGGAATTCTGGGAGCATGGGGTCAACGGACACGGATGGGACCTCTTCGAGGAGGTCTTGCACGTACCCCTGGTCCTCAAGTTGCCTGGATCTTCCCGGCGCGGAGATCGCGTCCCGGTCCCGGTACAGCAGATTGATCTCCTGCCGACGCTCCTTCATATCGCGGGCCTTCGGGTTCCGGAGAATCTTCGGGGACGTGATCTTTTTGCCGGGGGCCCGGATCCCGATCGCCCGATCTTTTCGGAGATGAGCTATGAAGGTCGTGAGGGCTTTGCTGTTCGAAGCGGATCCTACAAGCTGATCCAGCCCCTGAGTCGTGGATTCCTTCCCGGGCCGCAGCTCTTCGACCTCGAAGCAGACAGTGGGGAAAGCATCAACTATGGCGGAGACTTCCCGGTTCTCGCCGCCTGGCTGGCTCTGGAGGGACGGATGCGGATGGCCCTCCTTCCCGCTTCCGGGGAGGCAGAAAGGCCCGTAGCCCTTTCAGCGGAGGAACGGCGTGGGCTTGAGGCCCTGGGATATCTCAAGGCTCGACCGGAGGGAAACTAAGGGTCCGCGCAATAATTACTTCAGACCTCCTGATCTCGAGGAATCTGCAATGA
>JANTFG010000439.1 GCA_024763555.1 Thermoanaerobaculales bacterium | reverse complement strand
GCGCCCTTGATGAAGATCGCCCCCTGCTCATCAATGATTTCCTTCTTTTTCTTCCCCATGGCCTTGCGGAGGATGTCGGCCTCGGCCAGGCTGAAGCCGGCGATGGCCTGGGCGATCCGCATGACCTGTTCCTGGAAAACGATGATCCCGTAGGTCTCACCGAGAATATCCTCCAGTTCGGGAAAGATGTATCTGATCGGTTTCTTTCCGTGTTTCCGCGCGGCGTAATCGTCGATGAAGTCCATCGGACCGGGGCGGTAGAGGGCATTGAGGGCGGCGAGGTCTGTGAAGACCTTGGGCTGAACGTTTCTCAGGGCTTCCTTCATGCCGGAAGATTCGAACTGGAAGACGCCGTCGGTGTCGCCCGTGGCAAAGAGCTCGAAAACAGCCGGGTCATCCAGAGGAATTTTTCGCAGATCCAGTTCCGGATCCTCGGACCGGTGAATGGAGTCGACGGCATCTGAGATCACCGTCAGCGTTCTGAGGCCGAGGAAGTCCATCTTCAGCAGGCCCAGTTCCTCGATATCATCCTTATCGTACTGGGTACAGATGTCGCCCGTTGAAGACCTGAACACGGGGACGAGGTTCGCCAGCGGCTCCGGGGCGATGACGACGCCGGCTGCGTGGACGCCGGTGTGGCGGGTGAGGCCTTCGAGACGACCAGCGGTCTCGACCAGTTGATGCACGATATCGTCGCCTTCATACAGCGAGCGGAGTTCCTCGGATTCCTTCAGGGCCTGCTCGATCGTCATGCCGAGATCGTCCGGGATGAGCCGGGCGATCCGGTCGACGTCTTGAAGCGAGATGTCCATGACCCGGCCGACATCACGAACCGCTGATTTTGCCTTCAGGACGTTGAAGGTCGCGATCTGGGCGACCGAGGCTTCTCCGTATTCCTCGCGGACATACTCGATGATCTGATCCCTCTTGCGCTGGCAGAAGTCGATATCGATATCGGGCATGGAGATCCGCGAGGGATTGAGGAATCTCTCGAAGAGGAGGTCGTATTCCAGGGGATCGATATCCGTGATCCCAAGGGCCCAGGAAACGACGGAACCGGCAGCCGATCCACGTCCGGGACCGACGGGGATATCATGGGTCTGGGCATGGTGGATGAAATCCCAGACGACCAGGAAGTAGCCGGGGAATCCCATCTGCTCGATGATGCCGAGTTCATAGTCGAGACGATCGAAGTAATCCTCCCGCGGATGGCGTCGGGGAATCTCGAGCCTGAGCCGGTCTTCAAGGCCCTCTCGGGATGTGATGCGGAGGAATTCTTCCAGGCTTTTACCTTCGGTCTTGCGGTAGATCGGCAGGTGGTACTGATCCGTCTTGAATTCGACCCGGCACCTGGCGGCGATTTCGGCGGTGCGGCGGCAGGCATCGGGCATCTCCGGAAAGAGCCGGTACATTTCCTCGGCTGAGCGGACGGCGAAGGCCTCGGAGTAGCTGAAATCCCGATGGAGCTGTTCCAGAGTCTTACCCCGGCCGATTCCGATGGCGACCCGCTGGGCGAAGAGATCTTCGGGATGATGGATATGACAGTCGTTGGTCGCGATCAGCGGGATTCCGCTCAGCCGGGAGAGGTCCGCCAGGCCGCTGCGAACCACCTCTTCATCGATCATCCCGTGGTTCTGGATCTCCAGGAAGAAGTTACCCTCCCCGAGGATCTCCCGGTATTCCTCGGCCACCTGCCGGGCTTCCGACTGCCGCCGGGCAATGATCAGGCGGGGGATCTCTCCGCTGAGGCAGGCCGAGAGTCCGATGAGCCCGGAGGAATGCTCGGCCAGCAGGGTCTTGGAGATTCTTGGATGGTAGTAATGGCCTTCAGTGAAGCCGATGCTGACGAGCTTGACGAGGTTGCGGTAGCCCTCGTCGTTCTCGGCGAGGAGGACCAGGTGGTCCGCCACTTTGCGGCCGGGGACTTTCGATTTTTCCCGGTGGTCCCCCGGGGCGACATAGACCTCGCATCCGATGATGGGGTGGATCCCGTTTTTCTTTGCCGCCTTATAAAACTGGAAGGCGCCGTGCAGGTTCCCGTGGTCGGTGATCGCCACCGAGTTCATCCCCAGATCCCGGACCTGCTGCATCAGCTGAGGGATCCGGATCGTGGCGTCGAGCTGGGAGTAGTGCGTATGCAGGTGGAGGTGGACGAAGGGTTCGGAGGCGCTCATGCCCTCATTCTACCGGAGCCCGGGGGGGACTGTCGGCGGGGAAGCAGAGATGAGGTATTTGCGCGGCGGGTTGGTTTGAGCCGGAGCCGCCAACCGGAGCAGATTCCGGAGCAGGATGCCGCGCCCTACACGCGAAACTGAGCCGAGAGAATCGAACTCGAAGTGGTCGGAATACCCAACGACCGCATCGGTTTAAGCTCCTGAGTCACTGCTCCGGCTTCAGACATCAATGCGGGGACCGCCCACGCATTCCGCTCAGAGAACCGCGGCCGCATCGGCTCCGGCGCCGGCAAGGCGGAGGCGATGATCAATGTAGTTTCGGGTATCGTCTTCATCAAGGGCAGGCATCTCATAGCGGAGAGTAATTCTCTGGTCGAGATGGCGGA
>JANTFG010000438.1 GCA_024763555.1 Thermoanaerobaculales bacterium | reverse complement strand
ACCGCCGAGTCCGGCCCGCTTCGTCAGGTCCTGGAATCGAAAATTCCCAAGGTTGCGGTAAACCCGATGATCATCATTGACGTAGGTGATGACGATGTCTTCGAGACCGTCGTTGTCAAGGTCTGCGATGAGAGGCTGACGAACCTCGCCGGGAAGGCCGTCCTCGCTTCGCCGCCAGGCGATGCCCGAGTCTTTGGTCACATCAAGCAGTCGGCCATCTTCGTTCCGGAAGAGACGATTCCCCGTTCCGCTGAGGATGAGGAGGTCGGCGTCTCCATCTCCATCGAGGTCCTCTGCCGCGATCCCCGAGCCCCCGAAGGCCGGTGGAATGACGAGATTCGCGACATCCTCTCCCTGGAGGGTGTAACTCCGGATCATCCGGCTGAGCCAGTCGGAGGATCGATGCTCCATCGAAATCCCCATGCGGGCGGTGATATCTGCGAAGTATTTCCCGTCGCGAGGAGCCGGAGCCCCTGCATTCGAGGAGATGAGCGTCGGGTTTTCCGTCGTCTCCGAGTATTCCCGTGTCGATGAATCCTCGTTAATCAGGCGCTGGATTTTCTGAAGGGCTCTGTTGATCGAGTCCGTCGTCAGGGCCGGGGCGCCCATGGCCGATGCCTCCGATCCTGCCACCCTGAGGACGAGGACACCGAACTGAGCGACCCCTTCGGCAATCAGTTCCGCGGCGAAGGGATCGGGTTCGGGGGAAATTGGGCCTCCCTGGTCCTCCAGGGCCCACTGGATAGCCCTCCAGTGGAGCCCACCATCGCGGAAGGCATCGAGATCATAGGCCTCGATCGAAATTGACCTGGGTCCCAGGTGTGGGAAGTAGCGGACGTCTTCGTAGTCATTGACTTCGTGAGGAAGGATTCGATCCAAAAACGAGCGCACATCTTCAAGCTCGATCAGGCGGTGAGATCGCGTTTTCGCGATTCGGCTGCTGCCCGACAGAAGGTCCGAGGCGAAAAAGACCAGCGACTGCTGGAAAATCCCGCGGATGGCCTTCCCTTCTTCGGGGGATTTCGGCCAGGGAATCCGAGCGAAATAGACCTGGAGGTTTCGGAGGAAGAGGGCCTGGGAGATGTTGTTGTAGCTTTCATAGGAGGCAATTTTTGCGCGGATGATGGACTGAAAAGTCGTGCCCGGGCGTGGGTCGGCTTGCACCTTCCCGGATGCTGAGTCCGGCTTCGGACTTCCGGATGATACCTCCGTGGCCACCGGAAAGATGCTGGACCACGCCTCCCGATAGAGATCAGCACCAGCCTTGTGCAGATTCTGCAGTCGTGCAAAGGTATCCGTCTGCCTGAGCACGGCCAGGGAAATCAGGTCGAGCTTCATTGAGAGTTCCCGGATGGCCTCGGAGTCCATCGGGAGGAGTTCTGGTGCTTCGAACAGGGATTTCTGCTGCACCGCCAGAATCGTTCTGAGGGAGTATGCCACGCTGGAATATTGCCGGAGATCATCGGCTGAGACACGGACGGCAGTTTTTCCTCTGTCCGACTCGTGGCGGATCTCCCAGCTTCCATCCGGCTTTTCGGCGAAGGAAACAGTGGTCTGGAGGAGGGGGCGCAGATCATTGATGGAAATGGTCCTGCTGTTTCGAACTCTTGCCTGATCCGAAGCCCGGCGCCAGACACTGCGGACAAAGTCCTCCTGGAGGCGGATCTTTTCAGCTCGTGCCTCCTCAGATAAAGGAGTGCCGTACATGAAATCCTCGAGACGGCCGGCCGTGGCATAACACTTGGGATCCCGGCGCTGCTCAAGCCGGGAGATCTCCTCGAGGACGGGGTCCGAGGGCGTTGAGACGGATAGAAGGCTTGCCGCGAGGAGAATTTCAATCATCATGACATGGATAAGAAAAAGCAAATCAGATTCATTCCCGAAAAATCCTTGACATGAGACGCTATCTCATTTATGTTGAGATCTGAACTCAATAAGGAGGGACGCGATGTCTCAGGCAGAAAATCGATCAGTCTTCACCGGGGCGCTTCTGGCGGCACTCATCATCATCACATCGGCGGGGCTGCTCTTTGCCGAAAACCCGACGGTCCGGGAAACGAGGAGAAGCTCCGGGATCAGCTGGATGACGGATTTCTCCCATGATGGCGCCTCGCTGAGGATCAAAGTTCCCTCAGGGGAGATCCGGGATCTCGCACTCGGAGCGGGCCGGAGCCTCAATCTGGACTTTGGAGAATTCCAGGATGGTCTCTACGTGTACGAACTGAGCTTTCAGGCCAGGGCTGTGAAGCCAGGGGCCGAAGGGCATGACCGTGCTGGGCTTGAAAGGCAGGATCTCGAGATCCGTCTGCCGACTTATTCGGGCGCCTTCCGAATTCTCAACGGTCTTCTCGTGCTGTCTGATCAGGTGGAGGAGAGGATGTCCGGTGGGACGGCCGCTGTCTCTTCAATGGACTCAAACCCGCTTCAAGATGCGGCCGAGGAGGCGAAGGGTTCGGTCATCGATGATTCCGATGCAGGCACCCGGGACCAGCAGATTCTCGATGATCTCATCGTTGACGGCTCAGCATGTGTCGGTCAGGACTGTGTCAACGGGGAGAGTTTTGGTTT
>JANTFG010000437.1 GCA_024763555.1 Thermoanaerobaculales bacterium | reverse complement strand
TGCTGTAGACCGTGTAGGTCGTCCCGATCGCGCTCCGTGGAACACCGAGGACCTTGACCAGGGTGGTGACGATCGCACCGATCGAATCATAGGCGAAGTAGGACCCGAAGGTCAGCAGGGAAACGAAGAGCAGAATAGTGTATCGATAGGGTCGACCGGACGGGTGAAAAAAACTCTCAGAACTCATGAAGACTCCTCCTGAATGAGATCGGGCACAACTTACTTCTTGAACAGCGCGTCGAAGGCGGCGCGAGGGTCATTGGATCTGCTTTCCCGGGCCTGTTCCCGGACTGCCTTGGGCTCAAAATATTCGCAGCGATTGGCTTTGGTTTTCGACTCCATTCGGGCAGGGATGGGCTTACGGCACTCGAAGCGGGCGCCGGTGTTGAAGTGGCGGCAGTTGCTGCAACTGTGAAGTGGAGAGGAACAGCCCGGACAGAGGCTCTCGAAACTGGTGTCTTCGCTTGAAAGCTCTTTGCCGCAGCGGGCGCATTTAAAAACGCTCGCCGTGGGTTTGCCCAGTCCCCGCCCCCGCGGGCCGAGACGATCTTCACGGGCGCCGCCCTGCCGTCGGGGCGTCTTCTCCTCGTGATCGTCGTCCTGATAACCTCGGTGTCTGTATTTGCGATCGCTCATTGAAACCTCAGCGGGCGCGGCTTGCGCCTGTCCAAGCCGGGGAATGGTTGTTCCCCTCGTGGGTCAATTGATGGGGAGTTCCCTCGGCATCCGTCACGTAGATCTGGGTGGAGCCACTGCGATTGCTCTCGAAGGCAATCATCGAGGCATCCGGCGAAAAGGTGGGGTTTTCGTTGCTCCCCGGGCCGGAAATCACCCTTCGTTTCCCCGATAGAACCTCAATGGTGGCGAGCTGGAAACGCCCGTGAATTCGGGTGGTGCAGATGACCCGTGAGCCGTCGGCCGAGAAACTGGCTTCATCGTGAAAATCTCCGCCGAAACTGAGGCGGCGAACATTGGTGCCGTCGGCATCCATGAGGTAGATCTGGGGCGAGCCCGAGCGGGCGGAGGTGAAGACGATCTGCCGTCCGTTGGGCGCCCAGGAAGGTTGGGTGTCGATGGCTCGGGCCGTCGTAATCCGCTGGGCCTTGCCGCCCTTTGCAGGGATGACCCAGATGTCAACGTTTCCATCCACCGAGGAGGCGAAGGCGATTCGACTCCCATCAGGCGAAAAGGCTGCCGAAGAATTGACGCCGCCCTCACCCCACAGCTCTTTGAGGTAGCCCTCCGACGGCGTCAGCAGGTAGAGAGCCGGCGTTGAGCGCAGATAGGAGGTGAAGACCAGTTGTCGTCCATCGGGCGACCAGGAGGGCGCCAGGGCCAGGGCGCCGTGCTTGGTCAGCTGGGTCTGGTTCGACCCGTCCCAGTCCATCATCCAGAGTTCGGAATTCCCGGTCCGATCCGAGACGAAGGCGATCTTCGAGAGAAAAGGCCCCGGCCGACCGGTGAAGACCTGCACCAGGTCATTGGCCATCGTGTGAGCCGCAACGCGGGTGGCGGAGAGCCCGGCGCGATAGCGTTTGGCAAAGGCCAGCTCGCCGGAGACGAGATCGACCAGTCTCGCCTCGATGACCAGCTGTCCTCCCGCCTGCACGAGGGTTCCCGAAAGGAGAAACTGAGCGCCGATCGCCCGCCAACGCTGGTGCAGCACCTCCGGACGGGGATCGTCCTCCACCAGGGCATAGAGTCGGGGGTCGAGAAGAGAGATCGGCCCCGCAGCCTCCAGATCCTGATTAAGGGTCTGCTGGAAATCCCGGGTTGAATCAACAGGTGTTCCCGGGAGGATCAGCAGGGGCGGAGCCGCCACCGCGACCCGGTTGAGGCCGGGCGATGTAATCTCCAGGTAGACCTCATCCGAGTCGGCTTTCGCACCGAGGGGCGCAAGAAGAAAAAGACCCAGGGCGAGAGACACAAAACGTCGCATAGACACTCCCGGCAGAGAGTTTGGCACAACCCGACCCCGGAAGGGAAGCTGTGATCTCCCAGAGAACCTGCTCGAAGCGGCCAAAACACCGCAGAAAGGCCGGATTTTTCAGGCGGGTGACCGGTTTTGGGGTTTGTGGGAGAGTCCGTGCCGGGATCAGGGACAGCCGCAGGATCAAGAGCAGGGACAGCGACAGTGGCAGGAGCCGCCAACCGGAGCAGGAGCCGCATCCGGAGCCGGGTTCCGCGTCCGGGAGGCGAGACTGAGCCGGCAGAGTCACACTCAAAATCGTCGAAATTCCCACAACCGCGTCGGTTTCGGCCACCACCTCAAAGCTCCAGTTTCAAAAACAGAGACCGCGATCATCCCCCGCGCACTTCGCTCAATAAACCACGACCGCCCAGGCTCCGGATGCGCGGCTCCAGCCCCTCACCGCCGCGGATGCAACAACCTCCAGGTCATCGCCCGTACGCGGTCGAAAAGCTCAACGGCCTTGGCGGCTTTTTGACGATCAACCGTCCCGATGGATCTCAAAAGCCTGAGGTGGACGTCGACTTCGCGGGCTGACCCAAGCGCCACGCGGAAGTGGTACTGCCGGTCTTTTCCGGAGCGCCCCCGGCCTTCTGCTAAATTTG
>JANTFG010000436.1 GCA_024763555.1 Thermoanaerobaculales bacterium | reverse complement strand
AGCCGGCGCCCAGATCAGGGTGGTTCCAGTACATCCTCTTCAACTGAACGGTGACTGTCCGCGGCACAGTCCGGCTTTCCCCGTCAACGACGATCGGGTCTTCAAAGGAAAGTTCGCGACCGACCGGCACTGCTCCTAGCTCGATATCACCGTTCTGCCATTCACCTGCAGGAAGTCCGGCGATGCCGGGCCTGCGATATTCCAGGCGGATCTCGGCGCTTTGATCAGCATCAACTGTGCTCTGGATAAGGAGAGCGTTATAGTCCGGGTAGAGGACCATCGTCTCACCGTCCGTACTGCTCAGAGCCCGGCAAGCATCCTGGAGATCGCCGACCGAGGGCCTCTCACTCACTGGACAGGAATTCGAAACGCCGGACCCAACTTGGCAAACCGGCTGGGCAGTTGTGAAACTGAGGAATTCATTGGTGTGGGCTCTCAGGACCTCGCTCCGGTTGCCGGCGAGATCGGTTGCGACAAGCCGGAAATCCTTAGCGACCGCGATGCCGCTGGGGTTCTCGGGAAAGGGGAATCCCTCTGTCGGCATCTCGTCCCCGCCCTCGGCCAGCACCAGCCATTCTGTCTGAGAAGTATCCTGTCGCCACTGAAAACTCCAGTGGTCAAGGTTGTTATCCCGGCAATGACCGGACATGGGTATTGTCCACCCGTTACAATCTCCGTTTTCACTCCGCCGAAGGACATCGTCCCCAAGTTGAAAGCTGATTTCCGGAGGCATGCTGTCAACGACGAATGGCCACGCAGCACCAAGGTAGTTCAGCGTGTAGTGCCCGTCGGGGACCGGATTCCCATCTTGATCTCTGCCGTCCCACGATGTGCTCCGCTCTCCCACCTGATCGGCCGCCACTGGAATGGTCTTCAGCAGGCGATCATCTTCGTCCCTGATTTCAAAGACGAGGTTCGAAGGCCTCAGAACGAGATAGTGAAAACTCAGGGAATCCTTGACGCCGGGGCTGGAAAATGGCGAGACATAGCGATGATCCAGGGCAAGATTCGCAATGTCATTGTCGCCGTTCCAAACGACGGACTTTGTGACCGTACGATTGTTTCCCGCACGATCCAAAGCGCTGAGGCGGATGAGGAAGCGACCCTTGGCAGGCGGCAACCACGTGCCCCAGGTTTCTCCGAAGATCGCCTCGTTGCTCGGTGCGCCGATCGGCGCCAGGTCTTCCGGATCATCTGCTGGGGCGTAATCGATCCGGTAGGACTCAAGGTTCCGGTCGACCACGAGGACCGAAAGGCTGATCCCTGCATTCCCGAAGAGAACATGCGGTTTGAGACCGACCGTCAGGTTCTCCGCCGTTCCGACGACATCCAGGGCGTCCGAACCGGCAAAGTAGATGTACTTGTCCATCGGAGACCAGATTGGCCACGCATAGGGATCCGTCGAGGCCGGCAGAATTTGCTTTTCGCCGGTCTGCCAGTTTTCGAGAACGATATCCCAGGATTTCTCTGGACCTACCGGGGAGAACATGACCGCCCGGCCGTTATTTGAAAGGCCATAGGACTCATCCAGATTCCCAAGATTATTTTCCGCCGAGGAAAGAAGGGTCCCGGTTTCAAGAGAATAGCTTCTGATCTGGTATTCCTCGCTCCAATCATCCTCGAAAAATAAGAACAGGGTCTCTTTTGAGAAATCTGCGCTGAGCCAGGCATGATAGAGGTAGGGGTACGAATCTCCCTTGGATGGATAGAATGATCCGAGCCCATTCCGTTTCCCCCAGTCAGCGTCACAAAACGCATCCGGCCAGCTCGGCAGGAGTGTCTTTCGGACATCAATCGCGCCGGATTCGCTGTCGGGCTCCATGAGAATCAACAGATTCTCAGAAATGTCGTTCGGATCGTAACGGACTGATGCCACCACAAGAACCCTTCTACCTGAGGGTGACCAGATTGGTTCGGAGAAACAAGACGTCGAAAGATCCGGATAATCGTTGTTGAGATCAACCGCAGTTACCGAAGCACCCGGATCTCCACGCTTCCCAAAGTAGAGCTGGCGCCCATCGTAGGATTCCAAGAACCAGTTGCCGTCCGGGGACAGGGATACCGAACCGTCCGTATCGGTTCGCTCCTCTCTCGTCGGGCCAGGGAAATGTACGAAATCCAGGTAATAAGAATCCGAATTATGCTGAACGAGAAAGGTCTGTTCATCCAGGGAAACACCCGCCATACCTCTCAAAGGATCACCCAGTTCCTCCACCTGACCCCATACCCACCTCACCAAAGCCTGCTTCGGCGCTGTCTGATTGAAGAAGGCCGCCCCATCCGCGGGGGACAGCAAGATGTTCCAGCGGCGAAAGTCATAGCTCAGCTCGGGCGTCGACAGAAGCGTTGTCTTCACCAGGGTCCCCGAGGGATGATCTGCCAGTGAAACTCGATTCGTATCAACGATAACGGAGGCCCGCATTGTGCCACAGCTCAGGCCGTATGCGCCATCGGGAACAACTCTCCCATCTTCGTCCCTCCCGTCCCACAGGGCAGAGTGTTCGCCCGCCGGAACGGGGATCTTCCGAATCTCCATATTCCTGGAGTCGACAATGTTCAGCGAATCGGCATCCTGCCGAAAATAGGCTGTGACTGTATCCATAACACCA
>JANTFG010000435.1 GCA_024763555.1 Thermoanaerobaculales bacterium | reverse complement strand
GCCCGCTGCCCCAAGGCGCCGCTGATCCAGATCATGGCTGAAAGTCTGGGTGTGGAAGAAACATCCTACGTGCCGCGGGCGGAGCCGGATGACTGTATCCTCTGCGGTCTCTGCACCCGGGTCTGCGATCATCTGGGCATCTCGGCGATCTCCTCGGTCAACCGCGGAATCGGCAGGGAGATCGCCCCACCCTTCTTCGAGGCGCCGCCGGACTGCGTCGGCTGCCTGGCCTGTGCCGAGATCTGTCCAACCGAATGCATTCCCTATGAGTCCAACCGGTACACGCGCACCATCTGGGGCAAGACCTTCGAAATGCTCCGCGATCCCAAAGGCGGCCCGGCGGTCATCACCAAAGCCCAGGCCGAGTTCTTCGCTGATCGCGGCGGGGTTCCCGCAAGCTATTTCGAGAAGAGCGACGCCACGAAACGCAAAGAGATGGCGGCGAAATTCGCTGCCCTGCAGCAGCCCGGGACGGTGGGAGGTCTGAAATGAAGATGGTCTACAAGGTTTCCGTCGAGCGCTGTATCGCCTGCGGCAAGTGTGAGCTGGCCTGCGCCTTCGCCCACGGGAGTGAAGGGCGGCCGGCGGTCAGCCGGATCAATATCCATCGTCGCGGGCCGGAGGTCGGCACCCCGGTGATCTGTTTCCAGTGCGATGACGCAGCCTGTGCGGCCATCTGCCCGACCGAGGCCCTCGTCCGCAACGAGAAAACCGGCGCCATCGACATGATCCGCGATCGCTGCATCAGCTGCCGCCTCTGCGTTGCCGCCTGTCCCTTCGGGAACATGCTCTGGGACGAGACCTACGGCTGCGTCCAGAAATGCGACCTCTGCGGTGGTGATCCCCAGTGTGTACCCTTCTGTCCCACCGGAGCAATCTCCTGGGTCCCTGCGGAGTTGGCCCCGGTACCCCCGGAAAAACTCGACCGGGAGTCGCTGGGAATCTAGAGCATTTCTTCCAGGACAGAGCTCGCCGGACCCGGTATGATGCCCAATGATGAAGCTCGTGATCCAGGTACCGGCATGGAATGAGGAGGATTGCCTCCTTGACACCCTGCAGTCCCTGCCTGCAAAAGTCGAAGGATGCTCCGATATTGAAATCCAGGTCGTTGATGACGGTTCAACGGACCGAACGGCCGAGATTGCCCGGGACTTCGGAGTCAACGTCCTTTCTCTTCCCGTTCATCGCGGTCTGGCCGTCGCCTTCGCCACCGGGATCCAGGCCGCCGTCGATCGGGGGGCGGATATCATCGTCAATACCGATGCCGATGGGCAGTACGATCCCCGCGACATTCCGGCCCTTGTGGCCCCGATTCTCTCCGGTGAAGCCCAGATGGTGATCGGAGATCGACAGGTGGAGAAACTCGAACGTTTCTCGCCGACCAAGAAGCTCCTGCAGAAACTGGGATCCTGGGTCATCCGGAAACTCTCCAACACCGAGGTCCGGGATGCGACCTCGGGTTTCCGGGCCATCTCCCGAAGCGCCGCACTCAAGCTGCACGTCTTCACCCGCTTCACCTACACTCTGGAGACCATTCTCCAGGCCGGCGAGGCCGGGTTGAAGGTGATCTCCATCCCTATCCGGAGTTCGGAGAAGGAGAATCGCCCTTCCCGCCTCTTCAGCTCGAATCTTGGATATATCCTCCGATCCCTGGAGAGCATGGCCCGGATCATCGTTCTCTACAATCCCCTGAGGATCTTCCTCCGGCTGGGGGCCCTTCCCTTTCTTGCCGGTTCCGCTCTGCTCATGAGATTTCTCTACTTCTACCTCTCAGGCGAGAATCCCGCGGGTCACGTCCAGAGCCTGCTGGCGGCGGTCATCCTGCTGATGATGGGCGCCCTGATCTGGGTGGTCGGGATCGTCGCAGACCTCATCGCCGTCAACCGCCGCCTCCTGGAGGAATCGGTTGAGCGGGCCCGCGATCGCCGATTGCCGGAGGGATGATGGCCCGAAAGTGGCTGGGGTGGGGCCTGGCCCTCGCCCTGATTGCGCTGGTTTTTTCGCTCGCGGGCTTCGATCGCATCGGAAGACTGCTGGTTTCTATTGACAGCCGGGAGCTTTTTTGGGCGGCCATGGCCTCCGCCGCTTCCCTGGGTTTTCGCTCCATCCGGCTCTCTCTCCTGCTCCGGCCCTCGGAACTCGGTCTCTTGCGAGCCTTCCCTGTGACGGCAGTCGCGCAGATGGCGGCCGTTTTCATTCCCGCCCGCCTCGGAGAGCTGGCCCTGCCCGTACTGCTCCAGCGGGCCACAGGGCGATCGAAAAGCTCAGGACTTGCCATCCTGCTGGCAGCCCGAACCCTGGACACCGCAGCTCTCGGCACCTGGGCTCTCGCGGCCCTGATCCTCCGTCGCAACGCCCAGGCGCCGATGCTCCTCGCCGGCGGCGTCCTGCTTTTTCTGCCGCTGATTCTCCTTCCCCTGATTCTGAAAAAGGTGGATCAGCTTGTCCGCCGACGGGAGGAGGGCTGGAGCAGGAAAGGCCGGACCTGGGCGGAGCGCATCCACCGGATCCGGGAGGGTATGGATCAAGCTCTGGGACACCCTGCCCGTCTGGCGGGCGCCGCTCTCGCCTGCCTCGGATCCTGGTCCTGCCAGTGGATCCTGACCTGGAAACT
>JANTFG010000434.1 GCA_024763555.1 Thermoanaerobaculales bacterium | reverse complement strand
GAAGGCTCGGCATCGACGCTTCTTGCCGAAGAGGTTGAGGCCTCGGAGTTTCCCTCCTGGTCGCCGGACGGAAAGTTCCTGAGCTTTGTCGCGGGTTCTCCTCTGCGGGTCCACACGATCTCCGTTCTGGGCGGGGAAGCTCGGATCATTGGAGAAGTCGACGGAGACTATCCGGTCTGGAGCCCGGACGGAAAGTGGATCGCCTACGCCATCTGGACCAGTGATGAGGATCCGCGACAGGGTACATGGATTGTTCGCCCGGATGGATCTTCCGGCAGGAAGATCAGTGATCGCCCGACTCGGGTGGCCTGGAGCCCCGGAGGGAGTTTTCTCTACCAGCTGGGGAGGCGGGAACAGGATCTCCTTCTCTTTCGTGCGGATACCCGGAGGTGGAAGTGGGAGGAGGTCGGCGTCATTCAGCTCGGGGGGCCGGCGCCGCCCCACCAGGAGTTCATTCCTCTCAACTCGGATCCCTCGACCGGGGGGATTGTCCTCAATCGGATCCGGAGTAGGAGCGAGCTGGTGCTTTTTACGGGTCTGGACCCCAAACGCTGGCGGGCGATGGATTGACATGCGGGCCTCCTGCTGTTAGGATGCCCTCCCCTCGGATTTCGAGGGCGTTCTTTGTCAGTCAGAAACGGTCGAAGGCAGGTTGGATGCGCTGCGAGAGCGGAATCGTATTCAACAAGAATCCCCCGGGATCACCTGTCAATAGCCTGAAGGCGCGTAGCTCAGCTGGTTAGAGTGCTACCTTGACACGGTAGAGGTCAGCGGTTCGAGTCCGCTCGCGCCTACCATTTTCCTTCTCTGGATGGGTTGCGGCGGCAAGTTTGCCGCCCTCGTCCTTCTTGAGCGAAGGCGCGTAGCTCAGCTGGTTAGAGCGCATCCCTCACACGGATGAGGTCCGCGGTTCGAGTCCGCGCGCGCCTACCACCACCAGGTCCGGCCGTTGATGGCCGGCTTTTGTGTTTATGGGAGTTTTTGAGGGCGCATGAAGGAGAAACAGGCATGATCACTGTGACATTGCCGGATGGAAGCACGCGGGAATATTCTCAGGGGACGACCGTCCTTGAGGTCGCTGAGAGTATCGGCAAGAGGCTGGCCCGTGAGACCGTCGCCGCCGAGCTCGACGGAAAGCTCGTTGATCTGCGCACCCCGCTTGAGGGGGATGCAGCCCTGAGGATCATCACGACCAGGGACCCCGAAGCCGGTGAGATCATTCGTCACAGTGCCGAGCACGTGATGGCCGACGCCGTCAAACGCATCTGGCCCGGAACTCCGATTGATGCAGGCCGCCAGGATCACTCCGAGAAATTCCAGTATGATTTCCGTTTCCCCCGCCCCTTCAAACCGGAAGACTTCGAGAAGATCGAAGCCGAGATGCAGAAGATCCTCTCCGAGGACCTTCCCTTCGATCGCAGCGTTGTCAGTCGCGAAGAGGCGATCCGGATCATGGAAGAGCGCGGAGAGGACATCAAGATCAAACGAATCGCGGATATCCCGGAGGGTGAGGCGATCAGCCTCTACCGCCACGGAGATTTTCTCGATGTCTGCCGTGGACCCCACGTCCAGCGCACCGGGCAGATCGGCGCCGTCAGACTGCTCGAGGCTTCGGGCGCCTACTTCAAGGGCGATGAGCGCAACGAGATGCTCCAACGCATCTACGGAACGGCCTTCGTTTCAAAAAAGGAAATGAAGGCCTATTTTGATCGCCTGGAGGAGCTGCGAAAAAAGGACCATCGCCGCCTCGGCCGGATCCTCGACCTTTTCTCCTTTCACCCGGAAGCACCGGCCAGCCCCTTCTTCCATCCCCGCGGCGCCATTGTCTACAACGAGTTACTGAATCTCATGCGTGAGAAATATCGGGCTTACGGCTACGACGAGGTCATGACGCCGCAGGTTTTCGATGTCTCCCTGTGGAAACGCTCGGGGCACTATGAGAACTACCGGGACGACATGTTTTTTGCCGATGCCTTTGATGAGGTTGAGAGCCGTTCCAATTCCATCAAACCGATGAACTGCCCCTCCCATTGCCTGATCTATGCCAATAGCGGGCATTCCTACCGTGAGCTTCCCATCCGCCTGGCGGACTTTGGTCGTCTGCATCGCTACGAGCGTTCGGGCGTGGTCACGGGCTTGACCCGGGTCCGGACCTTCTCCCAGGATGACGCCCATATCTTCTGCCGACCGGAGCAGATCGGGGAGGAGATTGAGGCGCTCTTTAACTTCATCTTCGAGATCTACGGTCTTTTCGGTTTTGAAGATGTCAAGGTCAACCTCTCGACGAAGCCCGAAAAGGCCATGGGCGACCCGAAGGTCTGGGAGCACGCGGAGAGCGTTCTGAAGAGCTGTCTCGAGGAACGCGAGGGCATCGATTTCAAGATCAAAGAGGGTGACGGAGCCTTCTACGGTCCCAAGATCGACTTTGATGTCCACGACGCCCTGGGCCGCGACTGGCAGCTGGCCACGATCCAGCTGGACTTCATGATGCCTGAGCGCTTCGAATTGAGCTACGTGGACTCCGACGGAACCGAAAAGCGGCCGGTGATGATTCATCGGGCGATCCTTGGTTCCCTGGAACGTTTCTTCGGCGTCATGCTCGAGCATTTCGGAGGAGATCTCCCGGCCTGGCTCGCTCCGGAGCAGGC
>JANTFG010000433.1 GCA_024763555.1 Thermoanaerobaculales bacterium | reverse complement strand
TCCCTGATCTTGGAGAACTCCGCAATCAGTACCGGGAGCACAAGGTCTGGTCCGCGGTCAAGAAGGAACTCCTGGAGCAGGGGCGAATTTCTCTCAAGAAGGAACGGGAGATGCAATGAGATTCTGTTTTTCGGGTATTGTTCGAGGCTCGACCTTGCGAGGGCTTCTGATCCTCCCCGCGTTGCTGGGTCTTGTGTGCCCGGCAGCCGTTGCCGGGGGCCCAAATGGCGATATCGAAGTGTCCTACTCCTGGCTGAATATCAGTGGGAGTGAAGACAGCTTCCGGACGCAGCAGGATCTGGACGAGGGATTTGGACTCGAGTCCATCAATCTGAATTTTGGGGAGAAGGGCGATTCCCGTTTCCATCTCTCAGCCTGGGGCTTCGGCCAGGTCTCTCCGAGCGAAGGCATGAAGCTGGAGGGCGGCCTTGGGCGCGGATGGCGCCTTGTGCTGGATTATCGGGATCGGGACAGCTTTTTTCACCTCGCGGACC
This sequence comes from Thermoanaerobaculales bacterium, assembly GCA_024763555.1. GTDB lineage: Bacteria > Acidobacteriota > Thermoanaerobaculia > Thermoanaerobaculales > Sulfomarinibacteraceae > JANTFG01. The sequence continues at coordinate 2,155 of JANTFG010000433.1, read as the reverse complement.
CGGAATTTTCGGAGCGTGCAGATCGCTGGAGCCTGCGGAGCTGGTCCGGTGAGCTGAGATATGAGGGCTGGAAGAGTGGAAGCCTGAGTCTGAAAATCGATCATGCCGAGCGTTATGGAAGGTTTTTTCGACCCTTTTATGGACTGAACGAGGTCTATTCCGGGCGCGTCGATCTGGATGAATCGCGTGATCGTGGGCGTCTCCGTTTTGACAGTCGCTCCTGGCCGGTTCATCTCAGCGTCGAGCAGAGCTGGGCGGAATACGATCGTCAGAACCGGTGGGCGCCCGCTGGAAGCGCGGCGCTGGATCCGGATCCGGATCTCATCACTGATCTGGGGACGACTTTTAGGGATCAGCAGGATGTGCCCACAACGATGATGAGCGCAAGCTGGTCCGGACAGAAGCTGGCTGTGGCGGCGCAGGCCCTCTACAGCTCGGCCGATCTGGACAGTGCGGGAAGTGGATGGCAGGCCTTTGATGTCGATGGTGGGGCAATCGGTTCACTCCGTTTTGTCGATACCCTGCTCGCTTCCGCGACGACGGATACCCTTGTGGGGCGAATGGTTCTGACGGCAGATCTCGGCGCCGGGTGGCATCTCAGGGCCGGCGGCGCCTACCGGGATGCCTCATCGGATTCAATGTTGCTGGGTGAGCGCCTGCTTCAGATGACAAATCCTTCGGGAACGGCACTGGATCTCAGCGCTCCGATCGACGACGCCGGTCGTTTCGATTTCACCGATTCCAGCGGGGAATTGAGTCTGGAGTATCGTGCTCCCGCCTGGTCCGCCTGGGTGGGCGGCCTCGCAGCCTCCCGGAGTGTCGGCTGGAAACGCAGCGAGAACAGTGAGAATGCGGAGGATGTCAACCGGGATACGACGGGTTGGCGGATCGGTGTTGCCCTGCACCCGAAAGGCGCCTGGAGAGGGAATCTGGAGTATGAACGTGGGGATTTCGAAGAATATGTCTTCCGGACTGATCCCGAGACTGCAGACCGCCTGACCCTGCATCTCTCCGGCCGAATTTCTTCTCATGTCTCCCTTTCGGCGCATGGGCGCTTTGAAAGCTCCACACCGGGAAACTCTCCGGATTCGGTCCTGGACCGGAGTTCCGACGCCCTGGGCTTGAGCTGCGCCTGGACGGGAGCCCAGGGAGAAAAGAGCCTCGGGGTGGATCTCAGCCGGGTCTCATTGAGGACGGACGCCGGGCTGATTCTTCCCTCGGAAGAGCAGGGATTTTCGGTATATGACATGGACCTCCTGTCCTGGGCCCTTTTCGGGCGATGGAAGGCGGGCCCCCTCAAGATCAGGGCCTCCCTCAGGCACCTTGACGACAGCGGGGAGAGCTGGCCGGTGGACTCGTGGAACTGTGAGTTGCATGTGGGAATCACAGTTGTTGATGGTATGGATGTCACGCCATTTCTTCAGTACTGGTCCTATGACGAGGATCGGGAGAATCGTGATGATTTCAATGCGACACGCTACGGTGTCGCGCTCGCCTGGAGTTTCTGATGCGACGGATAGTTCATAGTTGTCTCCTCGTCGGGATGATCCTTGTAAGCTCTTCCGGTGTTCTGAGGGCACAGGAAGATACAAATCTTGAGACCTGCGCCATGTGTCACGATGAGGTGGCGGCCGACTTTGAAGCGGGACCCCATGGCCGTGTGATGAAGGCGGCTTCTCCGGAAATCCTGGCGCGGTCCTGTGCCGCCTGTCACCAGCCCTCGGCCGAGCATTTCGATGATCCTTCCCCGGAAAATGTCCATCGCATTCCGCCGGCAGGCTCATGTGCGAGCTGCCATGCCGATCGCCTGGGAGGCATGGAACTCAGCACGCCGGGGCATCCGCGGAACGGTATTTCCTGCCTGGACTGTCATGATTCGGGTCATCGCGTGGAGAGCGAAGAGCATATGCTGCGACTGCCTCCTCAGCGACTGTGTGCCGGCTGCCATCAAATGGAAGCCTCCTCCTTCCAACAGCCTTATGCGCATCGGGAAGAGGCGGGGCGGCCCTTCTCCTGCCTTAATTGTCACTCGATTCACGGCGAAAATGAAAAGGGGAGGGCAAGCCTTCTGGACAATGGCGGTGTCTGCGTCAGATGTCACACGGCGAAAGCGGGCCCCTTTATCTACCCGCACCCGCCCAGGGAAGTCGACGCC
>JANTFG010000432.1 GCA_024763555.1 Thermoanaerobaculales bacterium | reverse complement strand
GCCTCGGCGGCATCAGCGAAGAATGGGTCCGCGGGCCGTCCCCGGTTGCGGGCGTCCTCTCCGAGGTACAGCAGGGCATTTGCGAGACTCATGTAGGCTCCCGAGTCCGAGGGACGGAGGCGGATGGCCTCGCGAAAAGCGGCAACCGCTCCCTCAAATTCGGTGGTCGGATCCTCCCCTCGGGCCATCAGCTGGCTCGAGGCGATCCGATGGGTGACACCGAGCAGGACGTAAGCGGGGGCGCTCTCGGGATCAGCATTGATGGCCGCACGGGCGTGGCGGCGGGCCTCGGCGACGGCGGCTGCGTCGATCCGGCCCTGGCTCAACTCATTGGCGGCCCAGTAGCGGTAGGCCCGACCAAGTTCGACGTGTGTCTGCGGCGAGTCGGGATCAGCCGTCAGCGCTTTGTCACAGGCCGCCAGGGCGGCGTCGCGCTCTTCGCTGAGATCACCGCCGGAGGCCCAGAAGCGGTTGCGCAAGGCACCGACCCACAGACCGCAGAGCTGCAGGTAGGGACGGGGGTCGCTCTCGCCGATCCGGGCCGCCTCAAGGTTGGAGGCCCTCGCCGCGTCGAAGGCACGCCGCATCTCTTCGGCCTTTCCCGACTGCGAGACCTGCTCGAAGGAACGACGGTGGATCGACCCCGCGAGCAGGTCTCCCTCGTAGAAAAAGGGATCCTCCCGCTTGAGGCTGACCAGCTCATCGAGTGCCTGATCCCTCCGTTCGGAGAGATCCGCCAGAATCGCTGCGAGAAATGAGGGATGGTCTGTTCCGCCTTCACTGTTCTCCAGATGGCTCCGTGCCGGTTCCCGAAAATCCCGGCGGGCCTGTTCGAGAGCGGACTTGCGCCGGCGTGCATCGCGAATCCCGGCGGCCTCTTCGACGGCCCGGCGATACAGCTCGGCCAGGCTCATTCCCAGGCCATAGTTCAGCTCGGGAGAACGGTCTCCGAGCTGCCACGCGCTTTCAAAGCGCTCGAGGGCCCGGCGCGGTTCTCCAAGCGCAAGGTGCGCCCGACCGAGGGCCAGATGAGCGAGAGCTCTCGACGAAGGATCTTCCAGCTGATCGAGCTGTTCGGCAATCCAGTCCATCCGGGCCCGGACCCGCTTCTTGTCGGCTCGCGTGTCATGCAGGGGCAGGAGATAGGCACGTTCCAGCCATCCCTCCATCCGCTCCAGTTCACGACCGAAGACCCGTGCGACCGAGGCTCGGCGGGATGCGGTGATTCTCGTATGAAGGGCGAGCCCTCCAAGCACGGCGATCATCACAAGACTCACCGCCACCGCGAGAGTCGTCTTCGGATTCCGACGCGCCCTCTGCCGCAATCGAGTCAAAGCGCCGGTGGGTCGGGCATGGATGGACTCACCGGAGAGGAAACGACCGAGATCCTCGGCCAGTGCCCGTGCAGAGGGGTAGCGCCGGTCGGGGTCCTTTTCCAGACACTTCATGACGATGGTCTCGAGGTCCCTGGGAAGATGGGAAGCGATTGCGCGGAGAGGTTTGGGATCATTCTCGATCAGGGCAACGAGAACCTGAACGTCGCTGTCGCCGCTGAAGGGTTTCTTGCCGCCGAGAAGTTCGTAGAGCACGACCCCGAGGCTGAAGACATCGGAACGCCGGTCCAGAGTTCGTGTTTCGCCCCGGGCCTGTTCCGGAGAGAGGTATCCGGGAGTTCCCAGCACCTGACCGGATACCGTCAGTCCACGAACATCCTGTTCCCGGGCGATTCCAAAGTCCAGCACATGGGGTCGAAGCTGACCGCTGGAGGATTCGGACACGATGATATTGCCCGGCTTGATGTCGCGGTGGATCAGGCCTTCGGCGTGCGCCGCCTGGATCGCCTCGGCCACCCGTTTGACCACCAGCACCTTTTCCTCCAGGGACATTTGCAGGGCGGCCTCGCCAAGCAATCGGCCCTCGATATATTCCATGGCGATGAAAGGCCTGTCATCCTCGACTCCGACCTCATAGACCTTGCAGATCCCCGGGTGGTCAATCCGGGCGAGGACCCGGGCTTCTCGCTTCAGGCGTTCGGTCTGCTCGGGATCGGAACGCAGCAGGTATTTGAGCGCTACGTCGCGTTGAAGATCAGGATCCCAGGCCTTATAGACCTCCCCCATGCCCCCGGATCCGATCAGGACGGCGGTCTCATGTTTCACGACGCCCCTGAACCGAAACGACCCGTAGTCTCTTGATGACTCATCCTACCAATCGTACCACCATCAAGCGCTCACTCAGACCGAAAGGGGCCGCTCGACGAAAAGGCCTGAGATCGAGAACTTCCTGCCCTTTCAGTCGGATAAGAAATACGAGCTTGAAATAGAGGATGAACTGGCGGAGGGAAAGGGATTCGAACCCTTGGAGACTTGCACCTCACTGGTTTTCAAGACCAGCGCCTTCAACCACTCGGCCATCCCTCCGACCGGACTCCGGTGAGGAGTCACAGGCGCCATTCTACAACCTTTTCCGCCGAAATGCCTCCCCAGACCCCACCCATTTCCCCATCAGGACCCCGACCAGGCCTATCGCACGCCAAGTCCCTCTTTACAGACGAAGTCCTTCGCCCTACAATGTGCCTTCCCACCCGGTGAGGTGCTGGAGTGGTTGAACAGGGCTGCCTGCTAAGCAGTTGTCTGGGGCGACCTGGACCGCGGGTTCGAA
>JANTFG010000431.1 GCA_024763555.1 Thermoanaerobaculales bacterium | reverse complement strand
ACAAAGGTGAAGTCCAGGGGATAGAAGAAGAGAACCACGTACTTCCCGCGGTAGGACGAGAGGCTGAGTTCCTCGATGCTGTTATCGGCCATCACGGCCTGGGCCTTAAAATCTGGGGCTTTCTTTGCGACAAGTGACATATTCTTTCCTCCATCAATCGATTTTTGATTGCAGCCGATTCCGCCTGCGTTGAGAACAACCGTTCTTGAACAGCAAACATTCCCGAAAACGCCCCCACCTTGTTAAATTCCGACTTTCCCCGAGAAGAAGCGGCCCACCCTTGCGGGCATCCCACCGGGAGGGATGAAAGCCGAGCTGGAGCGGAGGGCCGAAGCAGGGAGCAGGAACAGGAGCCGGGACCGGGGCCGGGGCGGCGGTGGTTCTTTGAGCCGAATGCGTGGGCCGGGCGCCGCATTGATATCTGAAAGCGGAGCAGGGAGGCCGTGGCCGAAACCGATGCGGAGGTGGGATGGTTCGACCACTTCGAGTGTGCTTCTGCCGGCTCAGTTTCGCGGCTCGGGCGATGGACCCGGCTCCGGAATCGGTTCCTGCTTGCGGCTCCTGCTCCTGCGGAATACCGGGGCGTTTGATCTTCAGAAAGCCGCCAGGGGCCGTTGAGCTGTTCCACCGCGTACGGGCGATAAATAGTGCTTGTTGCATCCGCGGCGGTGAGGGGCCGGCGACAGGGCCATATTTTCCGCTCCGGTTCCGGGCGCCTCCGCGGCCGAAGGCGCCGGGACCTCATATCTCTGGAACCGACTTCCCCGATTCTGAAAAAGCCGTTACCATGCCCTCATGAAGACGGCCTCTCTTCGCCTCCTGTCTGCCGCCGGCGCCGCGGGTGCGCTCGGGGGTATGCTCTCCTTTTTCCTGATCCTTCGTCTCAACCCTCATATTCCTTCCACGCCGGCAACCCTCGCCTGGGGTCTTGCGCTGTGGACAAGCTGGGGTGCTTTTATTCTCGGTTTCCCGCTCTGGCTCGTCAGCGCCTTTTCGCGGCGCTTCTTCGCCAGCAGAGGCGCCTCGATCGGCGATGCCTGCGCCCTGCTGCTCTGGCTCGTGAGCTTCGCCGGCGCGCTGCTTTTCTGGTTGAACGCCGTCATCCACCCGGAATTCGTATCCAGGACCATTCAGAGACAACTTCAACAGGATGCGGCGGTGTGGCTGGCCGCGTCGATGCTGATTGTTCTCGTCTGGCGTCTCTGGCGAGGCCGGGGACGAAGTCCGAAGACCGGTGCTTCTCTCGTCCTGCTGCTCTTTCTTCTTCCCCTGCTTCGCCTCTGGGACGTGCCCCCTCAATCCGGGGCGCCCACCAGACTTCCCTCGGGGACACTGTCTCCGGAAACCCGAAACCTCCTGGTCTGCGGTATCGAAGGCCTTGACCTGGGCTTTCTCAAGGGTCGCGGCCCGACAACCCGCCTGAGGGCCCTGCCCGAGCTGAAACGCGAGGCCTCTTTCGGCGCTCTTCGGGCCTTTCGACCCTTTCTTCGTGCCGCAGCCTGGACGACGGTCGCGACGGGCGTTCTCCCTCGGCGACATGGAGTCACATCAGCTTCGGTGTGGGGGATTCCGCTCTTCTCCGACGAGGATGTGCGACTCCTTCCCTGGACTCCGAACGGCTCCCGCCTCTTTCTGCCCTGGGGCCTCGGGCGAAAAAAAGACTCTCCGCCATCTGCAGTTCCTCCCCTGTGGACACTGCTCTCCCCAGAGAATACGGCGACCGTCTTGTCCTGGCCCGGTTTTCCCTCTCAGGGTAGCGGCCAAACGATCAAGACGGGACCCGCTGCTGAGCTTGTCTCCCTGAGGGAGGAGTTGCAGAGTTTTCTCGAAACCGCCTTTCCGCGAAGCGTGGATCCGGTTCTCTCGGCGCTCAACGAGGATCTTCGGCACGTCCTCCAGGCTGAACTTGCCCTGAGAAGTCGGCGCGGTCCGGTCTTCCTCAACCTCCGAACTCTGGCCGTCAGTCGTCGTTTGCTCGAACCCCATGGCCCCGGAGAAGCCCGCCGGCGGGAAGCACTTCGCCTGGTCCTGGAGTTTCTCGATACGGCTACCGGACGACTGCTGTCCGCTGCGGGCGAAACGGCGCCGGTGGTCGTGCTCTCTCCCTACGGAATGGCGCCCCCGGACTCCTACGAACGACTCAAACGCCTCCTTGGCTCCGGAAAAAACTGGCGGGCTTCCGCAGAAAATGCGCCCGATGGTCTCCTTGTTCTCAAAGCCCCTGGTGTACTGGCGGGCCGCGAGTTCTCCCGAGTTCGGATGGAGGATCTGGCTCCAACCCTCTGTTATCTCCTGGACCTTCCCATTCCCCAGCACATGGAGGGGCGTGTGATTCTCGAGGCCGTTGATCCCGTCTGGGCCTCTTCTCACCCGCTGAGGGTCATCGACACCACAGGCGGCCGCCGGAGCGCCCCGGCTCCCGGGCTTTCCGAAATTCAGGATCCCAGCTGAGGAAAGAGCTTGGTCAGCAGAATGATCGCGATGAAGATCGGGCAGACCCAGCGAATGAAGAATTTCCAGCCCCGGGCCACGGCGCCCTGAAAACCGGGCGCCCCAACGCTAATCTCTCCCTCCGCCTTCTTCAGACCCCAGAACCAGGCCGCGAAAACACAGAGAGCCAGCGAACCCACAGGCAGGGAGAGGTTGACGAAGAGAAAATCCATCAGGTC
>JANTFG010000430.1 GCA_024763555.1 Thermoanaerobaculales bacterium | reverse complement strand
GGATCATTGCCGAGATCTTCTCGACCTTCACCGGTCGTGAATTGGCCGGCTATCGCAGTATCGTCGGGTCCATGATGGCGATCGGGGTCTGCTCCTTCCTGGGGTGGGGAATCCATCTGCTCGCAGGAGATGCAAGTCATGCCGCGGCCGCCGTCACCTCATTTCTGGCCTTCATCGTATCCGTTCCCGCGAGCCTCGTGATGCTCAACCTGGTTTTCCAGCTTCGGGGCGGCATCATCAGGATGAAATCGCCGCTGTTTCTGGCCCTGGCCTCCATGGTGCTGATGAGTGTCGGTGTGATCTCTTCGCTGTTTCGCGCACTCCTTCCCGGAGCGCTTGTCGTCGGAGGGACCGCCTTCGAGGTCGGGAGCCTGCACTACACCATCCTTGGAGGCAGTTTTGCGGCCTTCCTGGCGGGTCTCCACTACTGGTGGCCGAAGATCTTCGGACGGGTCTACCGCGAGAAGTCCGCGATCTTTGCCGGAAGGATTTCTTTCCTGGGTTTCAACCTGGCCTTCGGCTGCCAGCTCCTTTTAGGGATGCAGGGTGTTCCGAGACGAATCTCAAGCTACAGTGTCGATCACTACACGCATTACACCCTTCAGTGGCTCTCCAGCATGGGCATCTTTCTTCTCGTTGCGGCACTCTTCCTGGTTGCGCTCTACTTCCGACGTTCGCTCAGCTGGCCGATGACCGCGCCGGAAAATCCCTGGGACGGGAAAACCCTTGAGTGGCGCACCGCCTCACCGCCGCCGACGGAGAATTTTCCGTCGATTCCGCCTCGGGAGAACTCCGGGGCTGAGATGCGGAAGCTTGACGCGCGGGAGCCTGTGGGAGCGGGATCATGAGTGCCTTCAGCATGGATGATGAGATGGCTCGGGCTCAGGAGTCCATCCTGTCGCCGCTGGGCCGGGGCGAGGAGGCGAAGGAGGCCGTCGGAATTTCGAAATGGCTCCTGCTGATCTCCGGCCTGCTGCTCGCGGGCACATTCCTCGTGGCCGCAGTGATCCTCTGGGCAGCTCATCCTGCTTCGCTCGCAGGCCTGGTGCCGGATGCGGCGGCCCTGGCGATTTTAATCGTGGCCCTGGTGCTCCCCTTCCTGCTGTTCCGCCAGAAGTTCTTCGGCTTCCTTGTTCTCGGTGTGGCCCTTCTGCTGCTCTGCTGCCTCGGTGCCTTTCTGATCATGGATTCTTCGGGCTCGAGGGAGGCGGAACGACGCTATCGGCGGCCCGCCTTCATCGAGAAGGTCGAGGAGGAAGCGCTGCCCGTGGCCGCTGAGGCGCCTCAGGCTGAAGCCAAAGCCGACGCGGCGACAGCAGCAGCGGCTGAAGCGCCCGTGGAAGCTGCCGGGACAGCCGTTCCTGAATAATCTGGAAATCCGGGGAAATAGGCCCTCTGTTTTCCTGATGAGGTGTTTGCGCTGCGGCTTCGGTTGAGGCGAAGCGGCCCAGTGGAGACGGCGGGCCCACAGGACCTTCCGGAGACCGAGGTGAGAGATACGGCGGTCCCCAGCAAGAACTCCATCCGGGGCGATTCGGGGGACGAAACCGACCAATGAAAGCCCGGAATCCCCAAAATGAACGACTTCGCCTCCGAAGAAATTCGGCCTCGCCGAGCCTCTTCGCCCCGAGGCACGGCATCAGGCCAGAACTCCAGCGCTCAGACGGTCTCGGCTGTCTTCTCTTCCTTCGCTGCTTTGTCTTGGGTGGGGTGGCGTTTTGTTTTTGCGGCCTTGAACTCAAGGTCTTCGAGTTCCTTCCGAAGGTCATCAAGAATCTGTTGGGCAAACCGAGCCCGCTCATGCGTCACCTTTGCAATTATTGACAGTAGTACCGGAAAATAGTACTATACTCTCTATGAGACGGCGATCGCAGGTAACCCTGGAACTTCTTTTTCGTCGTCCGGTGAGCGGGAATATCAAGTGGAGAAATATTGAGGCGTTGTTTCGGGATCTTGGTGGAGAGCTGAAGGAACGTGAAGGTTCACGAGTCGAGGTTTTTCTTTTTCAGGAGGTGCGAATTTTTCATCGGCCTCATCCAAGTCCGGATACAGACAAGGGAGCAGTGGCCAGCGTCAGGGAATGGTTGAAGAGAAATGGAGTGACACCATGATGAATATAATGGAAATTGACGGTTATCGGGCAATCGTCAAGTATGATCCGGAAATTGAGATGTTTCGCGGAGAATTTGTGGGACTGAACGGCAGCGCAGATTTTTATGCACGAGATGTTGAGAATCTGAAAAGAGAGGGAGCGATCTCACTCAGGGTTTTTCTTCAGGCCTGTGAAGAGCGGGGGGTAGTCCCGCGGAAACACTATTCTGGAAAATTCAATGTGCGCATTCCTGCCGAACTTCACTCTGGGATCGTCTATGCTGCCAGTGCTGAGGGTAAGAGTTTGAATCAGTGGATCCACGGTGTTTTGGAAAAGGCGGTGCAGGACGAGGCGTCTCACGGTGACCGCTCTTGATGGGTGCATTGGTATACCGAGTAAGATTTCCACTACAGCTTGGTTTTCCCCGAAAAAACCCATCCGCAGGTTTCCGGGCGACGGGTGTCATGGATCATGAAGTGCCACGATCAGCGAGACAATAGAAGGAAAGCCCGTCGGGCTTACTGTCTTTCGGCCGGCACGGGGCCGGCCACCTTTCTTTGTTGCTGCCTGAGTTCCACCAGGACCGACCGG
>JANTFG010000429.1 GCA_024763555.1 Thermoanaerobaculales bacterium | reverse complement strand
AATCGCCTGAAGATATGAGGTGGAGGAGGTCAGGGTATCGAAAACCTCAGCGACATGAACGATCCTGGACAGCATTGGAATATCCGAGGCACGCCGCCGATCCGGATAGCCCTGACCATCCCAGCGCTCATGATGGGAGCGAAGGATCGGAGCAATGTCTCCAAAACCCATCCGGATCGCCGTCTTTTCGCCCCGTTCGGAGTGTTTCCGGAACTCCTGAATCTCAGCCTCCCCCGGAGATGGACGACGATAGAACCCGCTGTCCTCCAGCTCCAGCATTCCGACGTCATGGAGCAAACCGGCCAGGGCTGCCTGCTCGGCGCCGGGATATCCCAGTCCCATCCGGTGAGCCAGCAACCAGGACATCTCAGACACGGCCATGGAATGCCGGAAAAGCGCATCAAATTCTGCCTGCCCGGACTCCAGAATCTCCCTGGCATGAATGAACCGTGAGTATCGACACCAGGATCCCGATGAAACCTGGTGCAAACGACTTCCAATCCTCTCCATGCAGCCGGGAAGAAGCCCTGAGTCCGCCGAACCCATCAGAGAAAAAAGCAGCGACCAGCCCTTTTCTTCGACGAGAACCCTCGAGCCCAGAATCAGAGGGCGCTTGGGCGCAGGTACTTCGAGGCTCTCCAGATAATAATCCCATTCCGCTGTCGGTTGGCATCCGACACCGGCAGACTGAAGGAGCTCAAACTGGTGCTGGAATACCGGGCCGAGATCCTCGGCCGTCATTCCTTCAGCGGCAAAAGCTCTGCACGAGACCTTTCGCCCCTCCACAATGCTGAGGACGGCGAATCCCAGCCCACTTTGACTCTTCATCTCCGATTCAATACTCCGGCACAGCTCCGAGAGGCCCATCGGGTCCAGCAGCCGATTTCCCGGGAAAATGGAAAATTCCATTCTCCTCTTAGGCGAACTTTGTGGCGAAGGCGCCTCTCGATGCGCCTCCGGCGCTTCCATCTCCTCACCCGGGTCGACATCCACAAGCCCGGTCATCCGAATCAGCTGAAGAAACTCGGCAGCGATCCGGGTAGCTGTCCGTTCATCCGCCTCGTCGAAGGGAAGCTTCCGCCCCTTGTCACGGGCATCGACGAATCCCAGCAAACGCTCACCGCTTCGAATTGGAACCAGAAGCATTCTGTTCGAGCCCGCGCTGTGGAGAATCTCGTAAATCCCCTGAGATTCCTCAGGATGATTGATGGCCTCCGCCCCCTTCTCCAGCTTAGAAGCGCGAATCGGCAATTCCGTCGATGGAGGATACTGGGCTGTCACGAGGTCCTTACGTCCGAAACCGTATTGAGTCGCGAGGAGGTAGTCCCCATCCGGCGACAACAGGTAGAGAGCTGCTTTCGTGCAGTGGACGTCTTCAAGAAAGCGAAAGAGAACTTCCTTAAAGGTACGTTCGATATCTCCAGACCAACCCGGAAGCTGTAGTGCCACGACAATAAACCTCCACCCCGTCGCCGCCCTCCTCAAGAAAAACAAAATCGAAGGGGCGCACTTCCACAATAGCATTTTCCACCGATCTTGGGGTCATCTCGAAGCGGATCGAGACACCCGGAAAACTCCGACTCTTGGAGAATTGGGGTCCGCAACACCCTTCTGGATGGGAGATCGTGCCTCCGGAACGCTCAGGTTCCGGCTATTTCAGCTCAGGCAAAGCCACCCCTCTTCCGCTCCCCGTCTTCTCGTGCCCTTTCTTCACCTGCCATCTCGAGGCTTCCGATGAGATTTCCTCAGCCCCTTGAAATGGGAATCAGTCGCCCGCTCCCGAAGGACCTCTCGCTGAGTTTGAGCACAACCCCCATCTGACGCCTCTTGTGCTCCGAAGATCTCAGGCGAGAATCACTCCGGTCGAGGCGCACCAGTTCCTCCAGCTCCGGAGCGAGAGTCTCATAATCGAAGGGATCCACCTGCCCGGGTCGAAGTTCGGCCGTGGGAGGGCGTTCGAGAGTGAAGGACGGGATCGGGTGCTCCCCGGCGTTGATCCATCTCGCAAGACGCTGAACCTCCGGCTTCGTCAGATCTGCAATGGGACACACTGCCCCGGCCATATCGCCGTAAAGTGTCGAATAGCCCAGCGCGAGTTCGGTCTTATTGGAGGTGTTGATCAGCATCCCTCCCTCGGCATTGACCTGGGCCATCAGGATCATCATCCTCAATCGGGCCTGGATATTTTCGTCCGAAACCGACCCCTCGTCACAGTTTTCGAGGCTCATCCTTGCGGCTTGGTGAAGTCTCTCAATCCCGATCCGGCGAAACTCGACGCCCAGACTCTCCGCCAGCTCTTTCGCAACCGACGTTGATCGATCATCGGTATAGCGGGAGGGCATCGCGAGAGCCACAACATTCGCCGCCCCCATGGCCCGGACTGCAATGACCGTAGTCACCGCTGAATCGACTCCGCCGGAGAGACCCAGAAAGGCCCTGCTTACCCCGTTTTTCCGCGCAAAATCCCTCAGACCGAGAACAGCTGCGCGGAACAGCTCCTCCATCGTGTCCATGGGCTCATCTTCGATCGCTTCCGAGCCTTCAAGGTCCACCACTTCAATCGCCTCTTTGAAAGCCGGGAGGCGAGCGAGCAATCGCCCATGCCCGTCAACGAGAAAACTCCGACCGTCGAAAATCAGCTCGTCCTGGGCGCCGCAGGCGTTCAGAAAGACCAGGGGAAGCCCCG
>JANTFG010000428.1 GCA_024763555.1 Thermoanaerobaculales bacterium | reverse complement strand
CGGAACGATCAACGTCAGCACGCAGTCCGGATGTACCTGGAACGCGAGCGAATCATTGTCATGGATTTCGATCACCTCCGGTGGAAGTGGCAGCGGGAGTGGAACCGTTCACTACTCGGTTGCGGCCAACGGTGGTACAAATTCAAGGAACGGTACCATTCAGGTTGCGGGGTAACTGTTCGCCCTGAGCGTCTTGAGATTTGCCTGGATTTGTCCGAGGGTGGGATCTTTGGAGGTAAAGGGCAATGGAGAAGGCAGAGGAATACCGGGAAAGACTTTCAGAGCATCGTGCACGAGATGGTGAGAATTGGAGGACACCGCCTGCGCTTCGGGAGGAGATCACAGCATGGGCCTCAGAAGTGAGATCGAAGGGTTATGGCGTGAGGACGATTGCGCGGGAGATTGGTTTGAGTCCTTCATCCCTGCGGCGGTGGTTGTTGGCGAAGGAGCAGGTTAGAGAGTTTCTGCGAGTCCGGGTTTCCCCGGGGCGAGAAGGAGCTATAAGAACCGGGCTGTCCGTTGAGAGTCCCGGTGGATATCGGCTCAAAGGCTTGAGCCTCGACGAAGCTGTAGAAGTTCTCCGGCGTCTGTGAGGTCTCTTGATGTTTGGCACGACACGCAAGCTGCGGGTGTGGGCCTACGGCTCGCCGGTAGATATGAGAAAAGGATTTGACGGTCTCTTCGGATTAGTACGGACTCAGCTGGAGCGGGATCCACTTATGGGCGATGCGTTTCTGTTTGTCAGCCGGAACCGGAAACTGGCGAAGGTTCTGCTTTGGGACGGGACAGGGCTCTGTATCTGGGCCAAGAGGCTGGAGCGGGGACGTTTTGCAAAGCTCTGGGGTATCAGCAGCGGGAAGGAGCTCGAGCTGACGGGGGTCGAGTTGAATGCGTATTTGGATGGATGGAAAAAGGTGGGGAAAACCCGGTTATCCATTGAAGAATTTCGGCTTTCAGGCTTGACAAAAGTTGGTGTAAATGCTAGTATTTCTTCATGTTAAGGGTATCGGATATCCGTGATTTCGAGGTCTTGAAGCAGGCAGCTCTTCTGCTGGAATCAGCGGTCCCGAAACTCCAGAATGAGGTCGACAGGCTTCGCCTCGAAAACGCCCGGCTCAAGGGACTGGCGACGCCGGTGACCCAGATGAATCTTCTCCAGGAAGAACTGGCAAAATTGAAGGCCACACACTTCGGCCCCTCATCGGAGAAGCGACCGATACCAAAAGATGCCGACTCCGAGATGAGCCCGGAGGATGTACAGGCTGCGAAAAAGACCGGTCATGGTCCGACCGAGCAGCCGAATCTCCCCATCGAGACAACGATCTGGGATATCACCGAAGAAGAAAAGCAACAGATCTGCGAAGACTGCGGAAAGCCTTTATTCGAAAAGACCGGGCTGGTCCAGGAATCCGAGATGATCAACGTCGTTGGGGTCGAGTTTAAACTTGAGAAGGTCACCCAGAAAATTTATGGCTGTGGTTGCCCCGACAAACTCGTCACGGCTCCGGGTCCCGAGCGGGTGGTTCCGGGTGGGCGATATTCCCTGGAGTTTGGTGTCTTTGCCGCTGAGCAGAAGTACCTGGACCACATGCCCCTGGCCAGAATTCAGCGCATGATGGAGCGCAAGGGCCTGAAAATCGAGCGATCGACCATCTTCGACCAGATCTTCGGAGTTTCCAACCTGCTGAAACCAACCTGGAAGGCTCTTCATCCGTACACACTCGATGCTGACTGGGTACACTGTGACGAAACCCGCTGGCCGATGCTCGACGGCAAGGGTGTTGCAAAATGGTGGGTCTGGTGTGTCGCTTCGACAGATTCGGTCTTCTACACTATTCAAAGGCACCGCAACGCCAAAGCCGCAAAAGAACTCCTTGGGAACTTCAACGGTGTCATGATCTCTGATGGCTACAAGGCTTATGACAGCTTCCTGAAGGACATTCCTGCCGGTCAGGTCATTCACGCACACTGCTGGGCGCATGTCAGGAGGAAATTTCTGGAAGCGGAACAATCTTACCCGGATCAAACAGAAATGCCGCTTCGATGTATTAATGAACTCTTCAGTATCGAGCGAAAAATCCCAAAACTACCCCCAAACGCAAACCTGTCGGAGAAAAGGCGCGTACTTACTGCCCGCCTGATGACCCGTGAGCAGGAAAGTCGTCCGGTTATTGATGAACTCAGACAGTGGGCCTATGACACCCTGCCCACCGTCCTGCCGTCCAGCACAATCGGGAAGGCGATCAATTACATGATGAAGCTCTGGGAAGGGCTCACGATTTTTCTGACTGAACCGAGGGCGCCAATCGACAACAATCATGCTGAGCGGGAAATTAGAGGAGTCGTCATCGGTCGCAAGAACCACTACGGCTCAAAATCCAAACGTGGAACCGAGGTCGCCGCGATCTTCTATACTCTCTTCGAATCCGCAAAACTCGCCGGGGTCGATCCTGCGGCCTATGTCCTCGAAGCCGCAAGGCGAGCGATCCGCAAACCCGGCACAGTGACCCTGCCGCAAGACTTGCTCACCTGAGGACCAAACCAACTCACACCGGCTCACTTCAAACCCTTCCTGGCATCGCTACCAGAACATCCCGAACACCTCAAGACGCTCAGAGCGAACAGTTACGCTGTTCCGGCTTCTGCTCCGGCCTCGGATTGCCGCTCCGGCTCCCACCACGATTCGCC
>JANTFG010000427.1 GCA_024763555.1 Thermoanaerobaculales bacterium | reverse complement strand
GTCGCAACCGCCAGCCGAGCTCAGTCGAGCTCTTACGCCAGCGCCAGACGCCAGGATGCTGACACCGATCGAAAGCGGACACGATTCCGGGGGATTGCGGACACAGTTCCGGAGGAAGGAGGACAGTATTCCGGTTGATTGGGGACAGAAGTTGTACCGAATCGGAATGGTGTCCGCGATGATCGGAATGGTGTCCGCAATGAAGCGGAATACTGTCCGGGATTTGGTGGAATCGGGAAGAAAGAGACAGAAAGAATAGGAAGAGAGTCCGCGATTGGCGATGCTGTTTCGTTGAGCTTGAAGCTTGAAAGGAGGCGGCATGGCAGGGAGACGGATCAATATGAGGAAAACGAGGGAATTACTTCGGCTGCATCTGGTTGGAGGGATGAGTAGGCGGCAGATCGCAGCATGTTGCGGGCTCGGCAAGACGGTGGTAAGCGGTCATATCAGGCGAGTGCAGGAGATGGGTTTGAGCTGGGATGATATTGAGAAGATGCCCGGAGAAAAGCTCGAGGAGCTGCTGTACGGGGAATCGTGTTTGAGATCAGTTGCAGGTTATGCGCAGCCGAAGTGGGAAGAGGTTGCAAAAGAGCTGCGGAAGAAAGGGGTAACGCGGCAGCTATTGTGGGAAGAATATCGGGAAGGGGTCGAGGGGAAGAGCTACTCCTACAGTCAGTTTTGTGAGCTGTATTCCCGCTGGAAAGCGGGTGTTGACCCGGTGATGCATTTCGAGCACGTCGCAGGAGAGAAGTGTTTTGTCGACTACTCCGGCATGAAACTGCGGGTGATCGATCCGGAGACGGGAGAGGTCCGGGATGCAGAAGTTTTTGTGGCGGCTCTTGGAGCAAGTAACTACACCTTCGCTGACGTGACATGGAGTCAGACGAAAGAGGAATTCGTGGGATCACATCAACGCGCAGTGGAATTTTTCGGTGGAGTGCCCCGGATTTTCGTGCTGGATAACTTGAAGAGCGGAGTCAAGAAGGCAGACTGGTATGAGCCTGAGCTTAATGGGTTTTTCAACGACTTTCTCTACCATCTCGGGGCCGTAGGCATACCCGGGCGGCCACGAAAACCACGTGACAAGGCGAAGGTGGAAAACGCGGTTTTGCAGGTGGAACGGAGGGTCCTTGCCCCTTTGAGGAACCGGACGCTGATCGGTTTGGAGGAAGCGCGGACGGAAGTGATGGAGCAGATCTTCAAGCTCAATGCCCGGCCGTTTCAGAAAATGGAAGGGAGCCGGGAGAGTCTTTTCGAAGAGTTGGACAAGCCGGCACTCCAGATTCTTCCTTCCGAACGGTGGACACCGACGACATGGAAACGAGTCAAGGTGCATATCGACTATCACGTCGAGATTTCGAAGCACTATTTCAGTGTGCCGTATCAATATATCGGTCAGGAGCTGGAAGCAAAGATCACGCAAGACCTTGTCGAGATCTTTCGCAAAGGCAAGGTGGTCGCAACACATCAACGGACGCGGTCGCGTTACACGACAAATCCGGAGCACATGCCGAGTAGCCATCGGGAATACCGGGACTGGGATCCTCCCCGACTCGTTGTCAGAGCGAAGGAGATTGGGCCTTGTACAGCCGAATTGATCGACCGGATTCTGTTGAGCAAGCACCATCCTGAGCAGGGCTACAGACCATGTCTTGGAATCGTTCGGCTCGCTAAGCGTTTCAGCGAAGAGAGACTTGAAAGGGCCTGCCGCCGGGCCCTGGTCCATTCATCTTTCAGTTACCGGGCCGTAAAATCCATTCTCCAGAAGGGTCTGGACCAGATCGAAGAAGATCCCGATCCGACTCCACCCGTCGGCCAACATGACAATATCCGTGGGGCGGCCATTTATGCCGAAGGAGGTCAGCAATGCTGATCCCCGGACTGATCGACCGGCTCACCGCTTTGAAACTCCACGGCATGGCCAAAGCACTCTCCGACATCGAGAGCGGGGATCACCGAGACCTGAGCTTTTCCGATCGCCTGAGTCTGATGATCGACCACGAAGAATCCTCTCGGGCTTCGAGAGCTTTGACCCGCCGTCTGCAGGCGGCGAAACTGCGCCACTCGTCAGCCGCGGTGGAGGATGTAAATTTCCGCCGAAAGCGAGGTTTGAGCAGAACGTCGTTTCTCGCCCTCGCCCGCTGTGATTGGATCCGATCCGGGTACAACCTCCTGATCACCGGTCCCACCGGCATCGGGAAAACCTGGCTGGCCTGTGCCCTTGGGCAACGGGCCTGCCGGGAAGGATTTTCGGTCCGCTACCTGCGCCTGCCGAGCCTGTTTGAAATGCTCATGGCGGCACACGGTGACGGCAGTTTCCCTCGTCTGCTGGAGCGCCTCGGGAAAACCAGTTTGCTCATACTGGATGAATTCGGGCTTTACAGCATGACCAAGGACCAGCGCCGGGATCTCGCTGAATTGATCGAAGAACGGGCTCAGCTCCGGTCAACCGTCGTGATTAGCCAACTCAAGGTCGAAGACTGGCACCAGGCATTCGGAGAACCAACATTGGCGGATGCGATCCTCGACCGTCTGGTCCATAACGCGTATCGCCTTGCCCTCGATGGAAAATCGATGCGGGACGCCGGCCGACCTCCGGAACTCGCCTCATGAGGCGGGCCCCCGCTTTCCCGCAAGCCCGGCATCCTATGAAATCTGCCGTGTCTGCCGGAGGCTATGGAAAAGCTATGGACG
>JANTFG010000426.1 GCA_024763555.1 Thermoanaerobaculales bacterium | reverse complement strand
CATTGCTGATTGAGCTGCCCTATCTCCAAAACTATCAGTATCAGGCTCACATACAAATTGATATGAGCCGTCTTGTGCAGACCTAACGTATTCTCGGTATAGATCCTTCAGACCCATTAAATGTCCAAACTCGTGAGCAATTGTCCGTTTGTCATCCTGAGCATAAATGTGCTTACTTGAAGCCCTGCCCTTTTTCTCATCAAACCCAGACCACAATAAGTGATGATAATAACGTGGTAACAGTTCGCCCTGACCGTCTTGACGTAGTCGATAGGTCATGGGAAGGGGGTCGGGAGAAGCTCCCCGACGGGACGGGCGAGCTGGTCTGAGTCCGGCTGGATTCTCAGGTAATCAAGTCCTGTGGCAGAGTCACTGTGCCGGGGTTGCGGATCGCTCGCCTCGCAGCTTCGAGGACATAGGCCGCAGGATCGACCCCGGCGAGTTTTGCGGATTCGAAGAGAGTGTAGAAGATCGCGGCGACCTCGCAGCCACGTTTGGATTTTGAGCCGTAGTGGTTCTTGCGACCGATGACGACTCCTCTAATTTCCCGCTCAGCATGATTGTTGTCGATCGGCGCACGCGGGTCAGTCAGAAAAACCGTGAGTCCTGCCCAGAGCTTCATCATGTAATTGATCGCCTTCCCGATCCCACTGGAAGGCAGGACGGTTGGCAGGGTGTCGTAGGCCCACTGTCTGAGTTCATCAATAACCGGCCGACTTTCCTGGCTGCGGGCCAGCAGGCGGGCAGCAAGCACACGCTGGCGTTCCTCCAGGTCGGCGTTTGGGGATAGTTTTGGGATTTTTCGCTCGATACTGAAGAGTGCATTGATACATCGAAGCGGCGTTTCTGTTTGATCCGGGTAAGATTGTTCCGCTTCCAGAAATTTCCTTCTGACATGCGCCCAGCAGTGCGCGTGAATGACCTGACCGGCAGGAATGTCCTTCAGGAAGCTGTCATAAGCCGTGTAGCCATCAGAGATCATGAGACCGTTGAAGTTCCCAAGGAGTTCTTTCGCGGCTTTGGCGTTGCGGCGCCTTTGAATGGTGTAGAAAACCGAATCTGTCGAAGCGACACACCAGACCCACCATTTTGCAGCCCCCTTGCTGTCGAGCATCGGCCATCGGGTCTCGTCACAGTGTACCCAGTCAGCGTCGAGTGTGTACTGATGAAGAGCTTCCCAGGTCGGTTTCAGCAAGTTGGAGACCCCGAAGATCTGGTCGAAGATGGTCGATCGCTCGATCTTCAGACCCTTGCGTCCCATCATGCGCTGCATCCTGGCCAGAGGCATGTGGTCCAGGTACTTCTGCTCAGCAGCAAAGACCCCGAACTCGAGGGAATATCGACCACCTGGAATGGCCCGCTCGGGACCCGGAGCCGTGACGAGTTTATCGGGGCAACCACAGCCATAGATTTTCTGGATGACCGTTTCGAGTTTGAACTCGACCCCCACGACCGTGATCATCTCAGATTCCTGGACCAGCCCAGTCTTTTCCAAAAGAGGCTTTCCGCACTCTTCGCAGAGCTGTTGCTTTTCTTCTTCGGTGATATCCCAGATTGTCGTCTCGATGGGGAGATTCGGCTGCTCGGTCGGACCATGACCGGTCTTTTTCGCAGCCTGTGCATCCTCCGGGCTCATGTCCGAGTCGGCATCTTTTGGTCTCGGCCGCTTCTCCGACGAGGAACCAAAGTGTGTGGCCTTCAATTTTGCCAGTTCTTCCTGGAGAAGATTCATCTGGGTCACCGGCGCCGCGAGGCCCTTGAGCTGGGCGATTTCAAGGCGGAGCCTATCGACCTCATTCTGGAGCTTCGGGACCGCACTTTCCAGCAGGAGAGCTGCCTGCTTCAAGACCTCGAAATCCCGGATATCGTCTACCCTTAACATGAAGAGATACTAGCATTTACATCCACTTTTGTCAAGCCGGAAAGCCGAAATTCTTCAATGGATAAACGGGTTTTCCCCACCTTTTTCCACCCGTCGAGAAAAGCCGCCAACTCCGCGCCCGTCAACTCAATTTCTTCCTGCTGAGCAACTCCCCAGAGCTTTGCAAAACGTCCTCGCTCCATCCTCTTGGCCCAGATACAGAGCCCTGTCCCGTCCCAAAGCAGAACCTTCGCCAGCTTCCTGTTGCGGCTGACAAAAAGGAAAGCGTCTCCCTCTAAAGGATTCCGTTTGAGCCGAGACTGCACGATACCAAACAAACCATCGAAGCCCTTCCTCATATCCACCGGCGAAGTGAAGGCCCATACCCTCAGCTTCCGAGTTATCCCCAACATCGGAAAACCTTAAAGCCTTCGGATGGCATCGACAGCCTCCTCAAGGCTCAGGCCCTCAAGCCGGTAACCTCCGGGGCTGACCAGGGCCAGCCCTCCCGATCCTGGCCTCTTTGCGGAAGCCCGGAGCCGGACTCGACGAAATCCGCCCTCTTCTTCCCCGGCTCTCAACCATCTCCTCAAAGTCGATCCGGTCAGAGCAATCTCTCTCGCGATCGCCTCGACCCCGTAGCCGGTCGCCTGAAGGCCTCTTGCCCAGGTCACAATTTCCGCTCTCAGTGGTCCGGGAGTACGCCATCTCTTAGCCCCTCGCTCTCGAAGCTCCGAAAGCCTCGACCTGAATTCTGCTGCTCTCTCCATCATCTTGCACCTCCAACCGATAAGCTTCCATCGGAAAGAGCCCAAGCTCAAGACGGTCAGGGCGAACTGTTAC
>JANTFG010000425.1 GCA_024763555.1 Thermoanaerobaculales bacterium | reverse complement strand
ATAGCTGTGGCCGCTCTCGGAGACGTAGGAGACCGTTCCTCCTCCGGGCACCGAGGGAACGCGATTCCTGAGGATTCTGCGCTTGACGACCAGGACTCCGGGGGTTCCCGGCCCGCCCACAAATTTGTGCGGAGAAATAAAGATCGCGTCCTTGGCTGTGTCCGGATCGGCATCGGAACTGAGCTGAGGATTCATGCTGATCCCGACATAGGGGGCCGCCGCCGCAAAATCCCAGAAGGAGAGGGCGCCGTGTCGATGAAGCAGGGCGGTGATCTCATGGGTCCGGGAGACGATGCCCGTGACATTGGAAGCCGCCGAAAAGGAACCGATCTTCAGGGGGCGATCAGCATACTCCTCGAGTCGTTTTTCAAGATCCGCGATGTCGATCCTGCCGTTGTGGTCTTCATGGATCTCGATGACCTCGGCAATTGACTCCCGCCAGGAGAGTTCGTTGGAGTGGTGCTCATAAGGGCCGATGAAGACGACCGGTCGTTCCTCCGGCGGGATGTGTTTGGAAAGCCCATAACGCTCGTCCAGATCTGCAGGAATCCGCAGGTTGAGGATCTGGATCAATTTCTGAATGGCACCCGTGGCGCCCGAACCCGCAAAGATCAGCACGTCGTCCTCGGAACCGCCGACGGACTCCAGAATGATCCGGCGGGCCTCTTCCCGGAAGTGGGTGGTCTGGAGGCCGGTCATCGAGGTTTCCGTGTGGGTGTTGGCATAAAGGGGCATGACCTCGGCCCGGATGAAATCCTCGATCAGCTCCAGGGAACGACCCGAGGCCGTGTAGTCGGCGTAAATCACCCGGCGGGGCCCGAAAGGACCGTCAATAGCCCGGTCCCGGCCGATCAGTCCCTTTCGGATGATTTCAAGAATCTGTGCCGTGTTTTCCTTCATCTGAGTGCGTCCTCCCCCGGCCGGTGTCATATGTACCACAGAACCCGGATCCGCGTCGGAGCAACGGGCTTCGAGCTATTGGCGCTATGGGTTATTTGGGGCGGTCCGGCCCGGTATTCCGAAGGAGCAGGATCAGAATCAGCGGCAGTCTCAGGCGCAACGGGCGGTCCACCTGTTCCATTCAGGAACCCACGACCGCATCGGTTTCGGTCACCGCCCCCTTGCTCCGGCTCTGGATACCAAGGTTGCGCCCGGCCCACGCATTCCTCTCAAAGAACCACGTCCCCACCGGCTCCGGCATCGGCTCCGGATGTGCGGCTCCGGCCCCGGATCCGGTTCCTGCTCCCGCTCCGTCTTCGTACCGAATCCCGCTTCTCGAAACCACATTGATCATGCGCCGCCCGAGCCCGTGAGGCCTTCTTTGGATTCGAGGAGCCGGTGAAATTTCCGGGCCGGGGACACGGTAGTGCTCCCGCGATTCTGATGTTCTTCGCCGCCGTACACCAGGCCTGCTCCCAAGGGAAGGTCAAAAATCCGAGCAAATGTACGGATGCCTTTGAAGAAGTCCCTGTTGACCGTCATTCCCGCTTTAATCTCCACAGGAAAGAAGTCGGTGCCGTACTGACAGAGAATGTCGATCTCATTGCCGTTGCTGTCCCGGAAAAAGTGGAGATTGCTCCGCCGGCCACGATGGAGGCGGTACTTGAGGGCTTCCATGACGACCAGGTTCTCGAAGAGACTACCGCGCAGAGGATCGCGGCTGACCTGTCGATCGTTTTCGAGACCGATGAGATGAGCGGCAAGCCCAACGTCATAGAAGTAGAGCTTGGGCGATTTCACGAGGCGCTTGTTCATGTTCGCGAAGTAGGGAGGAAGACGAAAAACGATGTAACTGGCCTCCAGGAGGGTCAACCAGTTTCGGGCGGTTTGGTGCGAAATGCCGCAATCAGCCGCCAGATTACTCAGGTTAAGCAATTGTCCGACCCGACCGGCGCAGAGGATGACAAAGCGTTGAAAAAGGCTCAGATTGCGGACTGCCACCAACTGTCTGATGTCCCGCTCGACATAGGTTTCAAGGTAATTCGCCAAAGCCTGGGATGGCGAAAGATCTTCCTTCCAGATGCGAGGATAAAAACCCATGAGCATCAGTTGGTCGAGGCTGCGGTCTTCGTGATATTGCCCCAGCTCCTCAATTGAAAAGGGCAGCAGCTTCAGGACCGCTGTGCGGCCGGCCAGAGACTGACTGATGGTGGTTGCGACCTCGAATTGCTGGCTCCCCGTCAGGACGAAAAGACCGTTTTGCCCTTTTTCGTCGACAAGCGTCTGAATGTACGAAGGAAGTTCCGGCGTTTGCTGGATCTCATCAAGAATTGCGCCGTCCGGGAGCCCTGCCAGGAAGCCGCGCGGGTCCTCCCGGGCGAAGATCCTGGTGTCCATATTTTCCAGACTCACATAGGCCTTTTCCGGAAAAACTCTTCGACAGAGAGTGGTTTTCCCGCTCTGTCGTGGTCCCGTGACGGTCACGACCGGATAGTGGGCGGCAGCGTCGCGAAGCACCGGCTCGAGGGTACGAGGAAGAAAGTCCATGACTGATGGTAGACCAGTATTATGTATTGTGCAATTGTGATTTGCAAAATACATAAAATATTCGGTGCCGATCCATCCGACACCGACCCCTCACCGCCTCAGATGCAGCACGCTCCATTTATCGCCCATACGGCGTCGAAGAGCGCAACGACCTTGGCGGCTTCTTGACGATCAACCGTCCCGGTATGCTGCAGGAGCAGGAGCAGAAACAGCGAGCCGGAGCCGCATCCGGAGC
>JANTFG010000424.1 GCA_024763555.1 Thermoanaerobaculales bacterium | reverse complement strand
ACGCCGATATCGCCCGCGGGAACGTCGGTGTTGGGGCCGATATGACGGCAAAGCTCGGTCATGAAGCTCTGGCAGAAACGCATCACCTCGTTATCCGACTTGCCCTTGGGATCGAAGTCCGAGCCGCCTTTGCCGCCGCCCATGGGAAGGGTGGTCAGGGAGTTCTTGAAGACCTGCTCGAAGCCGAGGAACTTCAGGATGCCGAGATAGACGGTCGGGTGAAAACGCAGGCCGCCTTTGTATGGACCGATGGCCGAGTTGAACTCAACCCGATATCCTTTGTTGACCTGGATCTCTCCACGGTCATCCATCCAGGGAACCCGGAACATGATGATGCGCTCGGGCTCGACAATTCTCTCAAGGATTTTATGGTCCAGGTATTTCGGATGGCGTTCCAGAACTGGAACCAGGGATTCCACAACTTCCATCACTGCCTGATGGAATTCCGGCTCTCCTGGATTCCTGGCTTCCACGTTCTTGATAAATTTCTCGGCAAAGAGTTTCCCGGTCGACATTACTTATACCTCCATTAGGTTGATTTGGGATGTCCACACAGAGCGGATCATCCGGCTTTGGGTAAACTGACCCCGCCCTGCCGGGGAAGTATTCCTCGGATGGACGCTCGCGATCAGGGGAGTCCCGTGGAGCATTGAGGCAGTCTGCACGGGCTTTTTTCAAATGTCAATGGAATATTGTGAAATTTCAAGGGCGAAATAGATCGTATTTCTTGAGAACTCGTCTCGTATCGAAAGATCGCCAAAGCACGACTGTGAGCGCCTGTTGCGGTGGGATGTTTGGTAGGTTGTCTGGTGGGATCGTCAGGTGGGATGTGTTTGGTGGGCCAGTGGTGGCTGGTGGCGCTCTGTCGTGTTTTCAAGAACTCCTTCGAAAAGGAAATTCTTTTTCAACCATGTAAGAATATAATTAAATATTAAGCTCTTGTCAAGGATTATTTCTGATAAGCAGCAATGAATCGAAAAACCTCCGGGGCAGCGGCTTTCGGCACGCCGTAGAGCCGGGTGAAATTGCGACCTTAGTAGATCGTTTCCAAAATACCGTTGCAATCGGTCGCCGCTGCATCCCCGCCTGCAGCGTTACGCTAACTCGCCGATGGGCACCGCATCGCCTACGTTAACGCGCCTTACAGGCCGGGCTCATCGACGACCTTTGTGCGACACGTTATTTCGGAAACGCTCTACTAGTCGATGGCGATTTTTCGGAGGAGATCAATATTCGTCAGCATCATCCCGGTTCCACGAACGACCGCTGAGGAGGGATCCTCGCAATGCGCCACCGGGAGGCCGGTCTCTTCCCGCAGTCGTTTGTCGAGGTTTTTCAGGAGTGAGCCTCCGCCGGCGAGAATAATGCCCTTGTCCATAATGTCGGCCGAAAGCTCGGGAGGGGTCCGCTCCAGGGCATTACGAACTGCGTCGACGATGGCGCTGACGATCTCGGTCAGGGCTTCCCTGATTTCCTCATCGGTAACCGTCAGCGGCTTGGGAACACCCTCGACCAGGTCTCGCCCCTTCACCTCGAGGCTCAGCGGCTCGTCCAGCGGATAGGCGGAACCGATTTCCATTTTCAGCATCTCAGCGGTACGAAGACCGAGCAGGAGATTATATTTCTTCTTGAGGTAGGCAATGATCGCCTCGTCCATTTCGTTGCCGGCGACCCGAACCGAGCGGGAATGAACAACCCCCGCAAGAGAGATCACAGCAACATCCGAGGTTCCGCCCCCGATATCGACGATCATATTGCCGGAAGGTTCGGTAATCGGCAGCCCGGCGCCAATTGCGGCCGCCATGGCCTGCTCGATCAGATAGACCTCTGAAGCACCGGCCTTTAAGGCGGTGTCTTTGACGGCGCGCTTCTCAACCTGAGTGATTTCGGAAGGCACCGAGATGACAATTCGCGGCCGGACGAGAAAGGACCTTCCATGCGCTTTCCGGATGAAATGCTCAAGCATTCTTTCGGTAACATCGAAGTCGGCGATGACGCCATCCTTCATCGGCCTGATCGCCTGAATATTGCCTGGAGTTTTCCCGAGCATGTCCTTCGCCTTGGCTCCGACGGCCTCGACCCGATTGGTAATGCGGTTGATGGCGACGATGGACGGCTCGACGAGACAGATGCCTCGACCTCGAAGATAGACAAGGGTATTTGCCGTTCCGAGATCGATGGCGAGATCCGAAGAGAACAGCCCGGAGAGGCTGGGAAGACGCATCTAAAATTCCTCCAGGTAGACTTTCTGGTGTTTTTCGGTCGCATTGCCGGATGGATCCGTGGACCTGATCGTGATATCGGTCCATCCGGCCTTGTGGAGTTCGACAGTCTTGCGGAAACGACCGGAGCTGTCGATTTCTGTCCAGGCGCCGTTGATCTGGATTTTCGCGCCGGGCTCCGTTTTCCCTTCCACGATCACCAATCGACCGAGTTGACGGGCCGGCGAAAGGCTGAGGGCCGGGGGCTCCACATCGCGCATGATCTGCTGATGTGCCCGCGAGTAAATGCGAAAACGGTGTGGCGAACACCATTCGGAGGTCTCATTCCCGTCAAAGACTGTCGCCAGGCGCCAGAAATATGTTCCCGGGAGAAGGGCCTCCAATCTGGCGGAGGTTGAGGAAAGAACCGGAGACTCAACATCGAGTTCGTTCTCGGGAAAATCCGGGTTTCTCGAAACCTGGAGGCGGGTACCACGACTCTTCTCCGGTGTGGTCCACTTCAGCTCAATGATCCGATCCGTCTGAATGTCAAATCCCATGTTGTTGACCGGCTGCAGCGGGGTCGGCGGAGG
>JANTFG010000423.1 GCA_024763555.1 Thermoanaerobaculales bacterium | reverse complement strand
AGGGCAGGGAATGGGGAGCATCGACGTGGCTGACACTCAAAATTGAAACATTCTCAAATCTCATCATTGCCTCGAATCTTCGTCGGTCGCACCTTGAGGGGGCCGGCCGACAAAATAGCGGTCAGCAGGGTAACATCGAAGGCTCGAACTGGAAAGCCGCAGTGTGGCAGGAGGAAATCCCTCACGGGGGAATCGGATCGACGATGTCCGAGCGGAGGTGCAAATGCCGGCTGTTGATAGATCAGGCCTTGAGGGGCGATTGAATGAGTGAATTCAAATCGAGGCGCCTCCCGGGACGAGAAGTGCCTTCTGTTGTTCGTTGTGAAACGAAATGCGTTCTGCCCCGTATCAGAATAGAATCGGGGTCGGCTCTGCGATCTGTCGGGGCCCTCGGATTCCTCCTGAAGATAAGGTGGTGTGATGAACAAGAGAAAAAACACGATAGGAATTACGGTGGCAGTGCTGGGTCTTGGAGTTGCGCTGTCGCTGATCTCATGTCGAGCCGATCGGAAAGATGAACCACAGGGCCGGCACGCGATGAGAGGACATCGTCCGCCGGGGATGCAGAGCCAGGGTCCTCCGGGGCGGCCTCAGATACCCGCGGCCGCCGTTGCCGTTGAGGCCGTCCGGCGTGGAGATATCGAGACCTACTATTCAGCGACGGCGACCCTGGAGGCCAACAAAGAAGCCGACGTCCTCGCGCGAGTCGGTGGCGTTCTCAAGGCGCCCCTCGTCGAGGAGGGTGATGAGGTCGCTGAGGGACAGGTGCTCATCGAGATCGAGGATGCCGAATTCCGGCACCGGCTGACGCAGGCGGAGGTCGAGCTCGATCAGCAGCGTTCAAGCCTCGCAAGAACTGAGAAGATGCTGGCGCAGGGACTGGTCTCGGCCGAGGATGCCGACGCGGCAAGGAGCAAAATGAAAGCGGCCGAGGCCGCATGGGAGCTGGCGAAGCTCGAGCTTTCCTATACCCGGGTCCGCGCGCCCTTTGGAGGGCGGGTTGTCGCCCGACTGGTCGATGAGGGCCGTACGGTGTCGGTCGGAACGCCGCTTTTTACGCTGGCCGATCTCAGTCGCCTCCTGGCGAAGGTCCATGTCCCGGCTCGGGAATTCCGGAAGATCAGGACCGAACAGCCGGTCCAGCTGGTGGTTGACTCCTCGAGTGAGAAACTCAAGGGAAGGATCTTCCTCGTCAGCCCGGTCGTTGATCCCGCAGCCGGTACGATCAAGGTGACGCTGGCGATCGATCACTTCAGTCCTTCGACGCGGCCCGGGGATTTTGCCCAGGTCTCTATTGTCACCGACCGCCACGAGGGTGTCCTGCTGGTGCCCCGGACATCGGTCTTGAGCGAACACGAGGAGAAGGTCGTCTACCTTGTCGAGGAGGGACATGCCCACCGGCACGTCGTCCGGACGGGCTTTGAAGACGAGAGCTCGACGGAGATCCTCTCGGGCCTTAAAGAGGGAGAGCAGGTGGTCATCCAGGGTCAGCGCAGTCTCAGTGACGGCCAGGCGGTCCGAGTGCTCGGGAAGACCGATTTTGGTGAGCCGACCGAGTCGACTTCGACGGCGGAGGGCTGATGCGCTCCTTCATCAGTCTGTCAGTCCGGCGCCGCGTCAGTGTCCTGATGACGGCTGTTGCACTGGCGGCCTTCGGCTTTGTGGCCTACGGTCGGCTGCCGCTGGACCTCCTGCCGGACATCAGCTATCCCTCTCTGACGATTCAGACGGATTTCCCGGACACCGCTCCGGCGGAGGTCGAAAACCTCGTTACCCGTCCGATCGAAGAGGCTGTCGGTGTTCTCAGGGGACTGCATTCGATCCATTCGGTGTCCAGGTCGGGCGTCTCCGAAGTGACCCTGGAGTTCGCCTGGGGCGCCGATATGGATCTTCTCCTGCTCGACGTCAGGGAAAAACTCGACCGGCTGATCCTGCCCGAGGAAGCGGACTCACCAGTTGTGCTGAGATTCGACCCGGCCCTCGATCCCATTCTCAGACTGGCCCTCGATGGTCCCGAGGGTCTGATGGTGGGACGGCGGCTGGCGGATCTCAAGTTGAAGCCGGCCTTCGAGACCATTCCCGGGGTGGCCTCGGCTCAGATCAAGGGCGGCCTGGAAGAAGAGGTGCAGATCGATGTTGACCAGGAGCGCCTGGCGGCGTTAGGAATTCCCCTGCAACGGGTTGTGGATGTGGTCGGAGTTTCCAACCTCAATATGCCCGGTGGACTGCTGAAGGGGACGGAAAGTCGTTATCTGATCCGCACGGTGAACGAGTACCGCAATCTTGAAGAGATCGGCGCCCTCGTGCTCAGTACCAGGCAAGGCGCATCCGTACGTCTCGACGAGGTGGCCGACATCCGCTGGGGCGCCCGGGATCGAGAGGAAATCACCCGGGTCAACGGGCGGGAGAGTATCGAGATCGCGGTCTACAAAGAGGGCGACGCGAATATCGTGGCAACCGCCCGGGCCGTCCGGAACAGCCTCTCGGATTTTCAGAAGATGCTCCCGGAGGGCTACCGCCTGACCATTCTCTTCGACCAGTCCCGCTTCATCGAGCAGGCCCTGCGTGAGGTCCGTTCGGCGGCCGTCATCGGCGGCTTTCTGGCGGTCCTGGTTCTGATGCTCTTCCTGAGGAGCTTCCGGGCTACGGCGATCATTGCGACATCCATCCCGCTTTCGGTGCTCTTCACCTTCATGGCGATGTACCGGATGAATCTCTCGCTCAACATCATGAGCCTGGGCGGCCTGACGCTGGGGATCGGAATGCTGGTCGACAATGCGATCGTGGTGTTGGAGTCGATACACCGGAA
>JANTFG010000422.1 GCA_024763555.1 Thermoanaerobaculales bacterium | reverse complement strand
CTGTTGCTTGTATGCCACTGATTCCCAATGAAAGGACTAACCGTGAGACCCCAGGGGTCGAAGCTCGATCCTCCATGACCTTCCCACCATGTGGAGTTAAAGGGCCCGGCAAAGTAAACCTCAATCACATCCTTGTCAGCTGAATATGCGAGATTTCTAGCTAAGAAATGGATCTCATTCTCGCTCACAAAACCGTCATCAAGGGGATCTACCAATAGACTCACATCCGGTGCACTCTCGAACAGCACATCTCCCACCTGCTCGATGCGAATGCACGCGGGCGCCCAGGCTGAACGCGCGCGGCGAAGCTGCTCAGCTACCCAGGCCTCGGCATCCACCTCCGTCCCCAGCACCGTCTCGTTGACACGGCCGTCCCCATTCACATCCACGCCCTCCGGCTCCCGCCAGACGTGAAACCTCAATCTCAGCACCCGGCGCTCGTCCGGACTTCGATTGCAAACGGGCACCTCCGCTTTGGCCTTCAGACCCTGTTCCGTAGTCTCATATTCAACGATCAGGGAACCATCGACCGTCGCTCTGTGGCTTCGATCTCCCGCCTCGTCATCACCGATTATCATCACGCTTCCTGGGTAAGAAACTGCAAGGTCATCATCGTTGTGACACGGATCCGGTGCGACACAGTTCTCGTCCACAACGTCCGCCCCTACCAGTAACTGCGATGGTGACACATATACTCCATTCCCGACTCCATCGAGTCTCATCTCAGTGAGATCATCATCCTCTTCGCCGGTTCCAAGTTCCGTCCCGATTCTAGCCACCAGCCTCGAACTCGTCCTGTAAGAATCGTAAACCCTGACAAAGAACTTCTCAGGGTCCCGGTCTACGAAATTATTCGGCGCAGACCCGTTGAGAACAGGTGCACCGGGCGAGGCATTGTCATATCCGCTGAGCGCGTACATGCCGCTGTGCGCCGTACCATTAGTGTCCGTGACGGTCCAGGTTGTGTCCTCACCCCAGTGACCAACTCTACAATAATCCACAGGCTCATAAGTTGGAGATGCAGGATTGCTACTACCTTTCTTCACGATCTCGACCTTAACGATGTCCAGGTAAACCCAGCCGCCGTAGAGTTCCATTGATCGTGATTGCCCGGTCCCACGACCCCAGACAACGCCCGCATTTAGTTTCGGGATCACTCCCGCCACCTCGCCCGGAGTGAAGGCGACAACGCCGGCCGGCAGCACAACTATCCCACTTCCACGCCCCTCAGCTGAAGAAACCCCCACGGTCTTCGAATTGACTTCAAAAAATACTGAAACCCTTTCCGGAAGGTAATCTGGAGGATTGATCGTGTAGTGAAACGCCCGATCCAATGCCGTTGTATTGTTCTTCGCCAGAGTAATCACGGGTACCGGTGGGTCGATCGTTACCGTCACCGCCCATACCGGCGATGAGGGCCATGTTGACAGGACCTGTTGCCACCCCCCTCCCCGATTTTCCTCGATCGATCCAAACAACTCGCATCGACCCGGAGAGCCACCAAGTTTCAGCCCGGTCTTCCAGAGACTACCCGTCTCCGGCTGAGCCAGCGCCACAAGACTCGTACCTGCCGGACAACTCGCACCCAGCCTAAACAACGCTCTCAGCTGTTCCCGGGGCGCCCGCTGGGGATGCCCGCCCTCGATCCGGAAAAGTTCAAGAGCCATGGGACGGCCGATCTCGGCGCCGGGAGGATAGGCTTCGATCCACTGACCCGCACTTCCGGTCGGTCTCGCGGACCAGGAATACAGGATCTCTCCCTCTTCCGGGACTTCCATTTCAAAAGAAAACTCTGCCGATTCACTAATACCCTGGTCGTCTGTAACCGAAAACCCAAGAACCGTTGGATCACTGTCGCCGAGGATGACGTAATAGGCCATCCTGCCGTCGCTTCGGGTTACATCGCCTTCGATGGTCGTCGGTAGTGGGTTCGGCTCGAAATCTTCGAGCAAAAGCGTACCAACATCGCCGACCGAAACCGCCATGAAGTCCTCGTAATCCAGTACGCCACCGTCCGCAGGATCAAGAGCGGCATCGACAAGGGCATTTGCGATAGGATTACCAAACTCATCGACCGCCTTCACCATCGCCCTTCCCGCCAGCATGTGCGGTACGTTCGACCACTGGTTGCCGTCGGCAACCGCTGAATCCAGTTCCCCAGGCGCTGAAAAGGCCCAGACCATCTCCTCCAGATTGACCGGGGCGGTCGTGACACGAATCAGATTCCCTCCGAGGCGTGTGGCATAAATGTCATCGGGGGCCAATAGCCCGTAATACGGCGCTGTCGCGGTTGACTGGTCGAAGAAGAAACGAATACCGGCCCTCCCGTGATCATCGGTCTGAACCCAGGTACTCGTCGTCCTGTCCCCATTCTCATCGAGGAAATACCCACCGCCGGCGGCGATCTGGAAACGAATCAGGACTCCAGCCACCGGCTCGACGTGCTCCGTTCTGACTTCAGCAATCAGAGGAACAGTGATCGGCAGCCCAGCTCCCGGGACGCCGGCTTCGCTGCCGGCCCGCCCAATCTGCTGATTGAATCCCGGGCGGATCATCAACACGGCCGCCGCATTCGGATCGCGAACCACAGGTGTCGAAAAGGCCGGCCAGGGAGGAATGCCAAGCAAGAGCCAGGCATCGGAAGTCACAGGCAAGACCGTCATCCCACCACCCAGACCCCCAGCCAGCTGATACTTCGCCTCGCCCGTCTCCGGATCCCGTAGCACATACCCGACCCCGCTCCACTGGACAAAGTCCAGAGGAGCTACGGGCACATCCGCCTCACCTCCCGACAACACCCAGGCCTCGATCTCGG
>JANTFG010000421.1 GCA_024763555.1 Thermoanaerobaculales bacterium | reverse complement strand
CCTCCGGGCTTACTGTCTTTCGGCCGGCACGGGGCCGGCCACCTTTCTTTATTGCTGCTTGACTCGCACCAGGAGCTACCGGGTTACAATGGCCATATGAGAAGGCAGGCAGCGAAAGTGAGAAGACCTCGGAGCCTCCTGGTCGCCTTTCTGATGACTGGTGGTGGCGAAGGCGTTGCTGAAATGGCCGCCATCAAGGGAGGTACCAAGCTCGCCAAGGTTGCCGGCGAGGAAATCCTCGAGCTGGGTGTCAGGGAGACCGCAGAGATCACGACCAGGGAAGTCGCGGAAGCCGGGGCAAGGGACCTTGCTGAGAATACAGCCGAGGAGGTTCTTGAGAGAGGAGTCAAGGAAGGCACAGAGGCCGCAGCCGATGCTGCGAGAGTATTGGATGATGCTGCAGGGAGGGTGCCGAATGTGTTCAGCGGGTTGAGTCGAGCGAGGGATTTTCGAATTCAGCCGTATAACCGGATTGGGACGGCGCTGAAGGGCACGGGATTGCAAGGCCATCACCTAATTTGAAGACGTTTTGCTAGTATTTTGGGCGAGAATCCGCGACAGATGGCATCGGTGGCGGTAACAAAGGCCGAGCACTAAGTGTTTACAAACGCGTGGCGTTCGGCAACCCGGTAAGGACAGGGGACTGCGAAAGTAACGAGGCAGCAGGCGCTTAATGCGGCGAGGTAGATCTACTCCGGTTATCGGGAAATCTTGAAAGGGCTGGGGTTGTAGTCATGCGGATTATCCATCGTATTTCGATCTCATCAAGTCGGGACATTCAACGCGAATTGGCAGAATTAGGCATCGCCGTCAGGGATAGTGGCCTTGTGAGTTTTAACATAGACGAGAATTTAGCCAAGGAGTGGCCAGATCTCGAAGACTGGATTCAACATCGGCGTGCCGTTGACGTGGTTAGTACGAAGTTCTCCAGGAAGGAGATCCTGGCTGCCGACTGGCTTGAACTGGTGCCCGAGTGGCATTTCGGATACCCTCAGCCTGATGATGGTGCCTTCGGGTATCGCCAAGCGTCCTACGACCTTTCGGATTGGTGCGGGTCCTGCGGCATCGGCATGATGCAGAATGCGCCTTTTCAAATGAAAAGGGAACCAAAGTGGGGAAAAAGGGGCATTCTGCAATTAAACTGGGTATTTGACGAGTTTTTTGCCAAGCCTGCTGTCTGGGAGAGAGTATTCAGGCCGTACGGCGTCGGGTTTCGCCCAGTAGTGAATACGAAAGGTCGTGAGCTGAAAACGGTTGGTCAAATAGTTGTTGGGGAGGAAGTTGATATCGTGACGGTTGGGCTTCCCGCTGAGATCTGCCGAAGGTGTGGACGAAGGAAGTATTTGCCTGTTGGCCGTGGGCGATTTCCGGCGCTCGTAAACAAGCCGCCTACAGCCATCGTGAAGACGTCGCAGTACTTCGGCAGCGGAGCGGCCGCACACAAGAGAGTGCTCGTGTCCCAAAGTGTCGCGCACGCATTGGTTGTCGAGAAGGTGGGCGGTGTATCTCTTCGCCCGTTATCCTGTCTGTCCCCCGAAAAAACTCCATCCACGAGTTTTTCGGGCGACGAAACCGACGAATAAAGGCCCGGGACCGTCGAAATGATCGAAGCCTCCGAAGGGATCCAGGTCCCACCGAGCCTCTTCGCCCCGAGGCCCGGGAGCGGGCCGGAACTCCGGCACTCAGCCGGCCTCAGCGGTCTTTTCTTCCTTCGCTGCTTTGTCTTGGGTGGGGAGCGTGCTCGATACAGACCGGCCAGCGGCTGAAGAAAAACAGGAAGACCCCGGACTCACCTGGTCGCCCTC
Source organism: Thermoanaerobaculales bacterium (assembly GCA_024763555.1). Lineage (GTDB taxonomy): Bacteria > Acidobacteriota > Thermoanaerobaculia > Thermoanaerobaculales > Sulfomarinibacteraceae > JANTFG01. The sequence continues at coordinate 1,014 of JANTFG010000421.1, read as the reverse complement.
CTGAGCCTTCTCCTTTTCGCTGCTCTTCCGTCCCGGGCCTCTGCGGACGCTTCCCACCCTGGTGAACAGCTTCAAAACCGAGGCGTGGCTTGAGGCGGTGAAGTCGCCCTTTCCCTCATACCAGTGCCGACAGAAATACGTGGGCGGGGAGAATGTGGACGCCGCCTGCAAGAGCATTGCGTTTGCCCTCGAGGACCACCTGGAATTTTCTCGGGATTTTCAGTCGGTCGCCGAAGTATCGAAGGGAGGGGTCGATTCGTTCCGTGCTGAGCTTGGCCTCAACGGCAAACCAGGGTTCTGAGTCAAGAGTGACCAGAAAGTCGATCTCGTGGCCCGCTCGGTCCCGGAGAAATCTCAGTTCCGCTCGCCGGCCTTCCCTGTCTTCGATGAAGTGACAGAACTTGAGAAGGTGGACCGCCACGAGATTTTCGAATCGTGCCCCCGGATCCTGGACCTCGCTCCAGTCCCAGAGATAGAGTTTGGGCATTTTTTTGAGAGATCGGACCCGGTTGGTAGTCCAGGGGAGTACGCGGAAGGAGTAGTACATGCGGTCGAGAACATCCATCCAGTGGCTGATGGCACGGTGACTGACCTCGAGATCCTCCCGCAGGTTGTTGAGTGAGAGGGGCGAGCCGACCCGCTCGGGAAGGAGGTCTGCCAGAATCTGGATCCGGGAGATCGACCTGATTTCCTCGAGGTCCCGGATATCTTCAAGGAGAACGCGATCGATCCGCTCCTTCTGCCATCGTCTCAATGTTCTCTGCGACTGGGCCAGAAAGGGCTCGGGGAAGCCCCCGAACTGCATCAGCACCTCGATTGCCCGTGGAGCCACCTTTTCCGGGAAATGAAAGGAGGCATCGATCTCGGGGGTCACGGTGGGATTTTCAGAACTCTCGGCTTCGGCGAAGGTGAAGGGGTGGAGTCGGTAGTGGTGATATCGACCCAGCAGAGAATCACCACCCTTTCTGTAGACATCGAGGCGGGCGCTCCCCGTGACCAGAAATTTCAGACGGT
>JANTFG010000420.1 GCA_024763555.1 Thermoanaerobaculales bacterium | reverse complement strand
CTCGTCCGGCCCAGCGGTTATCCGACAGTAGATGAACAACACGGGAAGCACCCCGTCGGAGCCCCGGAAAAGCCAACTATCCTCAATTGAGGTCGCAATCGAAGTGGTCGGGACATCCCACGACCGCATCGGTTTCGGTCACGGCCCCCTTGCTCCGGCTCTGGATACCAAGGTTGCGCCCGGCCCAGGTATTCCGCTCAAAGAAACACGTCCCCACCGGCTCCGGTATCGGCTCTGGATGTGCGGCTCCGGCCCCGGATCCGGTTCCTGCTCCCGCTCCGGCATCGGCTCCGGATGTGCGGCTCCGCCTCCTCACCGGCGCGGATGCCAGAGCCCCCATGTTATCGCCCGGACATGATCGAAGAGCTGAATTCGTACGCCGGCTATTGTTTGTGCTCGCTCGATAGGTTTTCTTTTCGCCGAACTCTAACAGAAGTGTCACGGTGAGCCCGACTTTAGGAATGTTTTGTCACAGCTGTGTAAAAGATCCGGAAATTGCCGCAGGAGGACTTTACAAACTCCTGCGGATCCCCAAAACTGAATCATCATTCAGTTGGGAGCCTTCGGGCGGAAATTGAGATCAACCTTTGGGAGGTGGAAATGAAACTGCAAAGACTTCTGATACTTGCCTGCCTGCTGGCCCTTGCGGCGCCGGTGTCGGCAAATACGGGCGTGGCCTTCGTTCATGGAACGGGTCACCAGACCAACGCCGCGAGCGACTACTGGACCTGGGATTTCATCAATACGGTCCGTGGTGGTCTCTCGAATTCCTCAAATTACACGGTCATCAACTGTGATTTTGAGCAGTACATGTGGGACTCCGATGCGGCCGGCTGCCTTGCGGGTTATCTCTATAACTTCGTGACCTCGAAGAACATCGACGATCTCGTCGTGATCACCCACTCCAACGGCGGCAATGTCATGCGGTGGATCCTCTCCAATCCCACCTGGGACAGCCGATATCCGACGATCATCAACTCCATTCGCTGGGTCAACGCCCTGGCGCCCTCTTCGAAGGGCACGCCGCTGGCGGATGCGGTGATGTCCGGCAATGTCTTTGAGTCAAGCCTTGGCTGGCTTCTAGGTTATAAATCCGATGCGGTTCGGATGCAGCAAACCAGCTGGATGGCCTACTACAATTCATCCTGGCTTCTGGGAACTTCCGGTCGTCCCTCGCTGCCGGTGGGTTTCTGGGATGTCGTCGGGACGGATGTCGAGACTGCGGTCTGGGATCCGGATTCCTATTGCGGCGGCTACACACTGAATTTGGGCCTGGAGATCACCCAGGCGTGGCTGGCCAGCTGCTCCGACGGCTTCCTCGAGTGCACCTCACAGGCCGGCGCCGGAAGCCTGTGGTTCTATGACACCTGGAAGACCGACGGCGACGAACCTCTTTCCCATAACCAGAGCAGGCGGCCCTGCTTCGGCCTCGAAGATATCCTTCGGAATGACCTGTAGGAGGCAGACATGAAAAAGACTTTACTCTTCTCGTTGGTGATCCTGACATTCTCCGGTGCCCTCGCCATGGCCGGGAGTGTCGACTTCCTGGCGCCCGATACAGGCGATCTGATTCCCACCGCTGTTATCGGTGACTCAGGCGCCAAGTCTCTGCCCAATGTCAGCATGGACGCCGTCAGCTACTGCTGGGCGCTCAAAGCCGATGCGCAGATTGATGCCCATCAGCCGGTCTTTGAAGCATCGAGCCGGGAGTATCGAATGCTGGTGAAGGCGGAACAGCTTCGCTCCGGCCTTGATCTCCCGACTACGGCCCCCGGCGCTCTCATTCGGCTCAATCCCGCCGGCTCCGCCCGAATGGGAAAAACCCTCAGCATCGATCCGAAGGGCATCGTCCTGATTGATCCGACCGGAAGGCGTTTCTCGGACGGGCAGGGTATGCTCAGCCTGGCGGATGCCGAGGCCCTCAAGGCGGCGGACGTGCCTTTTGCCGAAGGAACCTCCGCATTCCGGCTCGATCCGGCTCTCGGCTCCGGCCTTTTCAAATTGATGGTTCCTGAGGCGGCCGATTCTGAGGCGGGCTGGGTCGTCAACGTACTCGAGAAAGACAGTCCGGTCGTATTCACCGCGAGGACCGATCGACAGGTCTACCTGCAGGGACAGCGGCTTCGCGCATCCTTCGCCCTTGAGGGTGCGGATGGGCTTGAAAGCGTCAGGGCCGAGATTCACAGTCCATCGGGTGAGGCGCAGCGCGTGCGGGTCCTGAGACGTCCCGGCTCAACGGATTTTGAGGTGGTCGCGCCCCTGAATCATGCCGAGCTTTCGGAAGGTCTCTGGGAGATCCACGCGAGCGTACACGGCGCCTCCGCCGAGGGTGAGGTTATCCGGGACGTGCACACGGCCTTTGCAGTTTCCGCTCCGACGGCCTCCTTCCTGGGTCGTGCCGAGATCTCAATGACTGAGGGTCTGAGGATCGAGTTGCCCGTCGAGATCGGCGCCCCGGGCCGCTATGCGGCGCAGGGTGTCCTCTTCGGAACGAATGCGAAGGGTGAGATGCAGCCCATCGGCGTCTGCCAGTCCGCGGACTATTTGGCGACGGGCTCGTCTTCGCTGAGCTTCGTCTTTGATGCCGCGATGCTGAAATCTTCCGGTTTGACGGCGCCTTATGAGCTGAGAAATCTCGAGTTGAAGGACCAGGGACGCATGGGAGAACTCTACACGCAGGCCAGGGCTCTCGCGATTCAGTAGTTTTCAGGATTCTTTGATACCAGGCGGGCCTTCGGGCCCGCCTTTTTTGACCGGAGCGGTGGACCGGAGCTGCGAGTGGAAGGTGTCGGGAAGCAAGCTCCCCTCCCACCCAAAGAAGAAAGGACATTTTCTCGCAAAGTACGCCA
>JANTFG010000419.1 GCA_024763555.1 Thermoanaerobaculales bacterium | reverse complement strand
GAAATTCAGTCCAGGCTGCAGTATCGGAGAGCCATCGTGGCCTACTATGTCGCCACCGGGAAGTTGCTGGATGAATTCGGAGTCAGTTTTGAGGATGCGGGAGCGCCGGAGGATGTTCATACTCTCTGGAAAGATGTCAAGTGGATGCAGTTCGTCGATCTCAAGTCCCTGGGACATCAGAAGAGTTCTGAGGAGAGCGGGTCCTGATTTCCTCGTGTCTAAGGATGGAGAAGCCGGAGAGGCGTTTTGAGTCCGCGGGTTGATGCTCTCCAGCGGAGAATCAGGATCTCAGCGGGAGAGTTCGGCTCCGAGGGCGGGAGGTCCATCGGACTTGGAGCCCGGGGACTGACCCGGCTCTGGATGGGCCAGGAGCTGCATCGAAAGGTGCAGGCCCGGCTCCGGGAGGAGGAGTCGGGTTTCGTTTCTGAGCTGCCGCTTCAGGCGGAAATCGAGTCGGATGGGTGGATACTGGAGGTTTCCGGTCGAGCGGACGGGGTCCTCTTTGACGGAAATACCCCCCTTCGGGTCGATGAAATCAAGACCCTCCACTTTGCGGTTGATCTCAGGGGTCTCTATGTCGAGGAACGACTGGATCCCTTCAGGCGACAGCTCTCGATCTATGCATGGATGCTCGAACGGCGTTATGCCGTTGTCGTGGAGGCGCGGCTCATCCTCATCGATATCGTCACTGGAGAAGAGCGCGCCGAGGCGGTCGGCTGGAGACCGGAGCTTGTCGAGGCGGAGCTGAGGAAGGTCCTGCACCGCATCCGCTCCGTTGAGGAGAAACGGGAAGCCGAGCGTGACAGGCGCCGCGCCGCGGCTGCCAAGATCCCCTTTCCCCATTCCCGGCTCCGGCCAATTCAGAAGGAAATCGGAGACGAGGTCAGGATGGCCCTGGATGAAGGCAGGCCCCTGCTGCTTCAGGCGCCGACGGGCTCGGGGAAAACGGCGGCGGTTCTTCATCCTGCACTCCAGTGGGCCTTCGCGCGGGGCTTTCGTCTCTTTTTCCTGACGGCTAAGACTCTCCAGCAGAAGCTGGCGGTCGAGACCCTGGGTGGGATGCAGGAGGAGGGGGTCTTCCGGAGTCTCCAGTTGAGGGCCAAGGCGAAGATGTGCGCCAACGAAGAGATGATCTGTCACGAGGAATACTGTCCATGGGCGCGTGAATTCGGGCTGAAGATGCTTCGGACAGGCCTTCTTCGGAGACTGAAGGAAGACTCGGCCCATGGCGATCCGGATCGCATCTACGAGGCGAGCTTCCATCAGGAAGTCTGCCCCTTCGAGGTCAGCCTGGAGATGCTTGAGGATTCCGGGGTCGTGATCTGCGATTATAACTATGTTTTCGACCCGGCCATCGGCCTGGATGCCCTGCTCGGGGAAGGATCTCTCAAAGATACGGTACTGATCATCGACGAGGCGCATAATCTCATTCAGCGCAGCCGGGAATACTATTCGCCTGAGTTATTCAGGAATGAAGCCAACAGGGCGCTGGTGGCTTTGAGCCGTCGGGAGAACCGCGTGTATCTCCGGCTGAGGCGCCTCGTGGAGGAGCTGTCTGGACTGATCTCGGAAACCGTGCTGGGCGCTCTGGGGAAGGGGAGGAGGGGAGAGGAAAAGATCCTCCTTGACCCGGAGGTCTTTTCGGCCTTTCGGCTTGAATTCGATGCAGCCATGCTGGAGTATTTCCTCTACAAGAAGGAACAGGAACTCTGGACGGCGCAGGATTCCGTGGTCGAGCTTTTCCTCGGGCTCGTTCGTTTTCAGCGGGTCCTCGGTCTCGGGGGTGAGGAATTCGTTCACCTGGCGCGGCGGCACAGGGAGGAGGGGGAGAGTCTTCGGATCTTCTGTCGTGATGCCTCGAGATTCTGCGGGAAGATCTTTGAGGAATGTGCGGGGACGGTGGCGATGTCGGCCACCCTGGAGCCTTTTGAGTTCTACAGGGATCTTCTCGGGATCGCGGATGCCCGGGAACGGAGCCTCCCTTCCCCATTCCCCAGGGAGAATCGTCTCATCCTCAACATCCCGGATATCGATACCAGCTGGAAAAACCGTGAGCGATATCACGATGCCGTGGCGGGCTGGATCAGTCGTCTGGCGCCCCTGCACGGAAATACCCTTGTCCTCTTTCCCAGTTATGCCTATCTCAACGATGTCGCGGAGCGCCTCTCAGCCCATGTCCAGGAAGGTCGTGAGATTCATCTCAACATCATCCGACAGGAGTCTGGACTGGCTGACGAAATTCAGGGCGAAATCCTGAAGGCGCTGGAAGAAAATGATGCTCAGCTGGTTCTGGCGGTTCTCGGAGGCATCTTCGCCGAAGGGATCGACTATCCGGGCGAGATGCTCTCGGAGGTCATCGTCGTTTCTCCCGCTCTGCCCCAGTTCAACAGGGAGCAGGAGCTGTTGAAGGAATTTCTCGAAGAGAAGTACGGCCATGGTTTCTCATACGCCTATCTGATTCCGGGCATGACGCGGGTGATCCAGGCCGCGGGGCGCCTGATCCGGAGCGAGGAGGACCGGGGTGTGATTGTACTGATCGGCCGACGATTTCAGCAGTCCAGACATGCCCGCTATCTCCCGGAGGAGTGGATCCGGGGCGACCCTTCCAGCATGCTGGAGGAAGATCCCGTGTTTGCCGTTCGACGGTTTTTTGAGGGCTGAGTCACGGTCTACCTGAAAATTCAATCGTGGGGGTCCGCGCGGCCGCACCCATGATACCCTTTGATGTAGGTTCGGACGCCTTCCGGACAGTGGGAGCTGAGATGAAATTCAGGATCTTCGGCATTCTTCCTCTCCTCATCGCAGCCCTGGTTGCGGTGCAGGGCTGCGAGGACACCAAACCCTCGCCGGCTGTCGAGAGCGCCATTCG
>JANTFG010000418.1 GCA_024763555.1 Thermoanaerobaculales bacterium | reverse complement strand
TGACCAGGCGGTCAAGAGAACGGCCGATGTTCGAAATCCCGCGATCCAGCACCTCGGTGCTGATGTCCTGGACCTTGACATCAAAGCCGCTCTGAGCCGCGACCTGGGCAATCCCGTTTCCCATGGTTCCAATACCGATAACACCGATCTTGTTAAATCCACTTTTGCTCATATCTTCCTCCTTTTGTTGCGGCCGGTCATCAGACCAACCTGAGGCTGGCATTCTAACTCGGAACACCCGCCTTCGCGAGAAATTTAGGATAGGATAGAAGGCAGGGCGAGAGCCCTCAGGAGGTTTGGGATGCCGGGAAAGAAGATCGTGGTTGTCGGCGGTGTCGCGGCGGGAATGAGTGCCGCATCACAGGCAAAGCGAAGGTCCCCGGAGAGCCGGGTGATCGTATTCGAGAGGGGGAAGCAGATCTCTTACGGCGCCTGCGGCATGCCCTATAACATCGGGGATCCCGAACGCGTATTGGAGGATCTCCTGGTGCTATCGCCAAAGGTTGCCCGGGAAAAGCGTGGCATCGAACTCTATACCCGGCACGAGGCCGTCTCGCTCGATTCCGGGAAGCGGAGCCTTCAGGTCCGGCAGCTCGAAAACGGGGAGGTCTTCCAGGAGAGCTTCGATGAACTCATTCTTGCGACGGGCGCCCGCCCTACGCGCCTCAAACTCCCGGGATTCGATCTTCCGGGGGTTTCGGTTCTCCGGGATTTCGAGGACGGAAAGAGGGTCAAGGAAGCGGTGGCCCATTCCCGGCCGGGGAAGGCCGTGATCATCGGTGCCGGCTATATTTCCATGGAAATGGCTCATGTGTTGAAGGACCTGGGCTTTGCGGTCTCGATTCTCAAGCGGAAACGCTCCATCATCCCGAGCTGGCATCCGGACACGATCGCGAAGGTTGAAGAAGAGCTGTTGATGCATGGTGTCGAGATCCACTCTGATGTGAGTCTCGAGGCCTGTGAGTCGGGTCCTGACGGACGGGTTGTCCGTGTTCTCAGTAACCAGGGTGGCTTCGAGGCCGACCTTGTGCTGGTGGCGGCAGGAATACACCCCAATGTTGATCTGGCGATTTCAGGCGGTCTGAGGCTCGGAGAGACCGGCGCGATCTGGGTCGACCAGCGCTTGCAGACCTCCGTGGAAGGAATCCGTGCCGCCGGGGACTGTGCCGAGGCCTACCATCGGGTGCTGAGGAAGAACGCCTGGATCCCGCTGGGGACGACGGCCAATAAGCAGGGGAGGATTGCCGGAGCAAATGCCGTGGGAGCCGGCCTGCGTTTTCATGGGATCGTCGGCACGACGGGCTTCAAGATCTGGGATCTGGAGGTGGCACGTACCGGCATCTCGATGGAGAAGGCGAGAGCAGAGGGATTTGATCCGGTCTCGGTGACGATCTCTCAGAGTTCCCGTGCCCATGGATATCCGGGAGGAACGCCCGTGCAGGTCAGCCTCTTTGCCGATGGGCCGACGGGGATCCTCCTCGGCGGCGAGATCGTCGGCCGGGACAGCGCAGCGATGAGGATCAATATCCTGGCAACCGCGCTGGCCTCCCATCTCAATGCAGAGGACCTGCAGAACCTCGATCTGGTCTACTCGCCGCCGATTTCGCCGGTCTGGGATCCCGTGCTTGTTGCCGCGAATCAGCTGATCAAGAAAGTTGGAAGGAAGTAGCCATGGCACGGCAAAGCAGAGTTCACTGTCCCCATTGCGAGGCTTTTCTGGTCATTGATCTCGATGCGGGAGTCATTCTCTCTCATGAGGCGCCCCCGAAGCAGGAGGAGAAAGTCGATTTCGATGCACGCCTGGAACAGCTTAAGGCCGAGAAGGAACGTTCGGCGGACAAGATGGCGGAGGCTCTCCGGAAGGAAAAGGATAAGGAACGCCTGATGGCGGACCGCTTTTCCCAGCTGATGAAGAAGGCGGCCGATACGGACGATGAGCCGATGGTGCGCGATATCGATCTTGACTGAGTGCAGGGGTCAGAGGGGAACCGGACACCGGTGCAGGAGCCGGAGCAGGAACAGGAACCGGATCCGAATTCGGAGCAGATGCAGGAACAGCAAACCGGAACCGGAGCAGGAACAGGAGCAGGGGGCCGGTGGCCGGACCAGATGCGATTGTGGGATCTTCCGACCACTTTGAGTGCGATTCTACCGGCTCAGCCTCGCGTTTCGGGCGTCAGACCCTGCTCCGGAATCGGTTCCGGCTCGCGGCTCCGGCGTCCCTCGGGTGCTTGTTGTGAAAGGCCCGGGGACCGATTTCAGTAATCGACTCCCGCCGGCACGACATTTGCCGGATCGAAGGCATGGCAGGGGGTGACCCCGTAGACCATCCGGCATTCCGGACATTTTCCCTCGAAGCAGATCATCTCGAAACTGGTGTCGCATTCCGAGCAGCGGATCGTCATCGGCATGGGCATCGGCTGGATATTAAAGCCCATCGCCCGCACCTTGTCCACAACCTGGGTCCCGCTTGCAAAACTTCCTGAACATCCATCATGCATCGTATTTCTCCCGACCGGCTCTCTGATGATCCGGCCTATTCTGTTTCGGTCTCAGGGAAACTCCGGATCGTTGAAGATTCCCCCCTTTCACTGGAGCCTCTCTCCCTTCCGGAGTCGGCTCCTCAGCTCCATCATTCTCCTGTCCATGATCTCCAGTTCGGAGAGAATCTGCCGCTCGTCTTCTGTGCTCTCGATTACAGCCTCGATCCCGCCGTTCGCGATGATGATCCGCCGTCCTCCCATCAGGGCCAGGACTGGATCATGGGTGGCCATCAGCACGATTTTTTCCTCCGAGAGAAGGAGCTTGAGCGCACGTGCCCGATCAATGCCCGCATTCTCGATTTCGTCGATCAGGATGATGGGAGATCGCGAGAGGATGGCCGTATCCGCGATCATCAGG
>JANTFG010000417.1 GCA_024763555.1 Thermoanaerobaculales bacterium | reverse complement strand
GAAGGAGAGGCTTCGCGATGACATGTGCTCCGGACTCGAAACCGGCTTGAGGTCGGGGGGCCTCGTGGTCGGGGTCCTCCCGGCAGCATGAGGTGTATGGCTTGGGCGATTCGTGCTGCGGAACCAGGGCCGCCGCCAGGAGGAATCCCCAGATCGGCGCCATGCGAAAATCGAGAATTTCCGCACTGCTCAGACTCCAGCCCAGGGTGGGACTCAGTGATTTTCGGAGACAGGTGGGAGCCTGCCGATCCCACCGAATGGTCGCGAGGCTCAGAAGAGTGATCAGGATCGCCTGGACGACCAGTGCATGGCGGAAGGGGAGGAAAATCGTCAGGAAGGGTGCGAGAAGAATTCCGATGATCGCCGGACTCAGTGGGAGGCTTCGGAAAGGGGCCTTCACGGCTCTTCTCTCCGATCCTGTTTTTCGCTGAAAACCTCCCTCAGGGCGGCTGAGTGTCCCCGAAATATGGCGCGGATCTGGGTCCGCCCCGCCATGCCCCTCTGAAGAAAAATCGAGGACATCCGGGCGAGGTTGTAGATACTGTGCACCACGCTGAGATAGATCTGGTAGATCTTCGGTCTGAATGGTCTCAGTCGAGTTTTCGTCAGCTGTTCGAGATAGAGTGCCGACCGGGTTGCCGAGCCGGTTGATTCCCCGAGGTCATGGATGCAGACCATTTCCGGCGAGAAGAGAAGCTTCCACCCGGCCCTCCGCAATCGGAGGCAGAGGTCGATATCCTCATTGTAGAGAAAGTAACTCTCATCGAAGCCTTCGATTTCTTGCCAGGCTTCGCGACGGACGGCGAGAGCGGTGCCTGGAATAAAGCTTACGATCCGGGCTTTGAGGGTATCCGATTCGAGTTGGCTTTGACGGACGGTCCCGGTCAGGTAACTGATACCGCCTCCCGCGTACCAGAGCCGGGCCTCCTCCCCGACGCCGCGGATCGGTCCTCCGGCGGCGCCGACATCGGACTGATCAAAGGCCTGGATTGCCGCATCGATGAAGCCCGGTTTGAGGACGACGTCATTGTTCAGTACGAGGTAGGCGAGACAGTGGCAGCTCTGCTCCAGGTTCCGGATGCCGGCATTGGCTCCGCCGCCGAAGCCGGGATTGTCCCATCTGGGAATAATCCGGATCTCATTCGGGAAGTCCCTGCTGCGGAGATTACCGAAGTTATCGACGATGACGATCTTCAGGGGGAGTCGGGCCTCCTGTTCAATCAGGGACTCCACGCATCGAATCGTCGGCGCCGATCGGCCGTAGTGAATGATGACGACTCCGAAGGCGTTCATCGGCCCTGCTTCCCCGAGCGGCTGATAATCAGGACTGCAGTGCTGATCAAGATGAAGCCGCTGTACTGCGAGATGAGCGCCGAGAATGCCGCCCCCATCGTGCCGTAGTCGGGGATCAGCAGGAGGTTGAGGATCAGAAAGAGCAGGAAGACAACGGAGAGTGCGCCGAGGGCAAGCTGCTGACGCCTCCAGGAGGCCAATACGGTCCCGAGAAAGACCATCCCGACGGCGGGAGGTAAGACCCAGACCAGGCGTGACATCAGGAGCACGGAGGATTCGAAGCCGGGCCCGAAGGCCAGCCGGATCAGGGGGGCGCGCAGGAAAAAGAGGATCAGGGCCAGGGCAAGACCGAGAGACAGGGCGAATGCCAGGGAAAAGAGCGCCGTGGAACGCGGGCGCTCACCTTCGGAGGCATCACGTGAGAGGGTGGGGTAGGTCGCCATCGCCAGGAGGTGCGGCAGGGCAAGGGCGCCCCAGACCGGCGCCCCGGCTGCGGCGTAATAGCCGATCTCTTTCCGACTGACGGCCAGGGCGGCGAGGAGGAAGGTGTCGGCCCTCATCAGGAGCTGGCTGAGGATCGACATGGCCAGGAAGGGACGTCCCTCGACGCTGAGTTCGGTGATTTCCAGAGGGGCGGCCTCGTCCGTGGCGGGATGAAGCTCCCGGCTCAGGTGACGGATCCACAGCAGTCCGACGCCGGCGCCTGCCGAGAAGATCAGGCCGGTGGACCAGATGGGCCCGTGAAGAAGGATGACGAGGCCAAGCAGGGTAAGTACCAGGATCATTTCGACCGCCCGCGCGCGGACCTCGACATCCATCCGGTCCAGACCCTTGAAGGTTGCGCCATACAGGACGAGGATGGAACGCAGGACGGAATAGGGGAGAAAGGCGATCAGGCAGGAGCGGAGGTCTCCTGATGTCAGCAGGAGGCTGAGGATTAGAGCGGCCGGAATCAGGAAGAGTCCCATCCGATTCTGAATGCTGCGTGCCCGAAACAGCAGGGATCGTGCGGCTTCGGGATGGCCGGCGACCTCCCGGATCAGCACCTCCTGCTGGCCCGAAGCCAGGACGATGACGGCAATCACGGCGGCGGCGTAGGCGATGGAGAAGGTCCCCAGGCCCTCGGCCCCCGCAGCTCGGGCCACCAGTGCGGCTGCAATGAAGATCGCCGCCTTGACAAAGCCTTCGCCCGCGCCGAGCCAGCCGGCATTTCTCGCCAGGGTTCGCAGTGTTGCAGTCCCGAGCTTCATTCCAGCTCGCCCATCTTCTCCTCCCACTCTGCGGAGAGACGATCGACATCTTCTCGGAGCCGCTCCCGTTCCGCACTCATCTTTCCGATGATTTCACCCGAATGGGTTTCATAGAAGTCGGGACGGCAGAAGGCACTGTCGATTTCCTCGATTCGTTTCTGGGCTTCCTCGATGCCGCTCTCGAGAATTTCGATTCTCAATCGAAGGGCCTTGAGATCCCGATTTCCCTGTGGTGGGGTCGGTTTTTTCTTTTCCTTCTTTCCCCGGTTTCGACGTGCCTCTCTCCTCCTCTTCTCGGCGGCAGCCGCATCGAGGTGATCTTCTCCCTCTTTTTCGAGGTATTCCTCGTAACTTCCGTGGAAATCCC
>JANTFG010000416.1 GCA_024763555.1 Thermoanaerobaculales bacterium | reverse complement strand
AAGCCTACACAGTAGAAGAAGCATCAATAAATGAATATCCTGCAGACACTGCGAATCCCCGCATCATGGCTAACTTAGAAGAGTTTGCCCGAATGCTCTCTGTTGGGCAGTATGCGAATGACGGTCAATTTTATCCTGCATCTGAGTGGGAAGATGCACTGCAGAAGTATCAGGACGGAGTATCCGATCCTAGTAACATGTGTACTGGTTCACCGGGAACATGACACGGTGGGTTAGAAGATAACGCACACTCGACGGCGAGATGTGCGATGGGTGATTTACTTGGGGGCTCTGCCCCCAAACCCCCGAGGTTTTTCGCTTCCAGACAATCCGGAAGGCGATGGTGCAGCGCACTTGGGCAGTGTACCGTAGTGCTGCCCGTCCGGAGGACAGGCCTCTGCTGAGGAGCAACCCGAGCGCCGAGGCGGGTGGCAAGACGGAAGGGGCTGGGCCTTCGGGCCCGGACTCTTCCCTTGTGGGCCATTGTCTCATGCGACCTCCCTTACCTGTTGGCGACGCTGGCGCCGGGATTCCCGAGCGGCTTCAAGCTTCCGATCGCGATTCTGCCAGATCTCCTTTTCTCGGCCCGCCAGTTTGTCTGCGGGCGTCACATACCCGATCGCGCTGTGGAGGCGTACCGTGTTGTAATGCTTGACGAAGTCGGTTGTAAACGGCGATCACAAACTGCGTGGTTCTGGCGGTGAGGCCGCGGTTTTGGTGTCATCGATGACTGGAGCCTCGACGGGCTGCCGGGATCTGTAGCTGACGTAGGCGACGTAGAATGGCTCAAGCTCTTCCTTCGTGAGTCGGGTGGCGACTTGGCGGAAGTAGGCGAGCGAGCTGATCGGCCCGAGCTTGCCGGAGACCCGTCTTCTGAGAGTTGCGAGGCGGATCGCGTGGAGGACGGTTTCCAGGGGGATCTGCCGGCTAAAAAGGTTCGAAGCGATCGCCCAGTCGGCCCTGGAAGCACGTTCCGGCGTGTCGGGCACGCGGAGGTAGGCGTTGATGATCGCTGCGATGTAGTCGGATCGGTTCACTGCTATTTGGCCGGGGTCTTGCGCTTCTTTCTGGCCCTGCGTCGTTTGGACGCCTCTTCCCTCGACTCCTTGAGGCGATAGGATTCGCCGTCGATCTGGACGATCTCGGACCTGTGGACGAGTCGGTCGACGATGGTGACGACGCAGGTGGCGTTGGGGAAGACCTCGCCCCACTCGGCAAAGGTCTTGTTGGTGGTGATGAGGATGGGCTTGGATTCGTAGCGCCGGGAGACGACCTCGTAAAGGAGGTCGGCGTGGCGGTTGTCGTAGGAGAGGTAGCCGAGTTCGTCGATGACGAGCAGCTGAGGCCGACAGAAGAGACCGAGTTTTCGATTGAGGCTGGAGGTGGAATCCTGCCCGACAAGGGTGTTGAGCATTTCAGAGGCGGTGACGAAGCGGACGGTGGCGCAGGTGGTCCGGCCCGCCGGGATAGCCGCGTCGCCTCAGTATCTCGTACAGCTGGGTCGACGGCAGGGTCGGGTACCTCTTCAGCGTCTCTTTGATCAGCGGCATGAACGGATCCAGGATCGATGGCCTCCGCTTCACCTCCGGCGGGAATGGCGTCGGCTTCTGTACCTTCTCGATGACTGCCGATCGCGGTATCTCTGTTGCCGTCGAGCGTGATTCTCCCGACCTTTTCGGCTCTGCTGGTAGCGCGCCCCAGCAGCCCGAACGCTTTCCCGACGCCCCTCATCTCGGCAACGACTCGAGCAGTACATCTGACCACGGTCGCAGTGCGAGCAGATGTACGTCACCTTCTTGCAGAGACTGCGATGAAAACGACGGCGATCCGGGTAAAGCTCGTCCATGGCCGATTTCCGGCCTGGACCTTCTTCCACACATCAGGGATACTGGTACCGGCGGGGTTCGTCCCTGGCCAGAGGGGGAGCGCTTCTTTTTTCATGCTTGGCTCCCCCTCTCATTTTTTCACAATCACATCACCACGCCTCGCGCACGCGCGCGACAATGATTGCTCCGCCCTACTCGTGCCTACAGTCTTCATCGCCAGAATCCCGCGCTTTCCACCCGCCGGCTACACGGGGTACCGCGATCGTTTTTTGATCCCGGAAGAAAACCAGGCGACTTGGAGCGACCCGGGGAAAACTCTGTCCCAAGGTTGGAGGAATGCGCTGATGGCTGCTGAAAGCATGGGACTTTCCATGTCCTCCGGCGATTCCTTCCGGTAATTTGGGTAGCTAAGGGGCCAATCGGGCTTTGAGTGAGTCAAGATGCCGGCGGGTTTTGGCTAAAGAGCGTCCCCTGAAAGACCGAGCTCCGGGAATTCGATGGCCGGAGAAGCGAATAGAGAAAAGGGTTTTCGGAAGGTCAGAGACCACAGGTCATTGTTTTCAGGAATTCGGGTTTCTCTGAGACTCGATCAGGCAGGGAATACCTCGCTCCCCGTTGATCGCTTTTGTCCGGCGGGCCGCGGGTCCGGCGCCGGAGCCGCCAACCGGAACCGATTCCGGAGCCGGGTCTGAGCCCGAAAGGCGAAACTGAGCCGACAGAATCACACTCGAAGAACTCGGAACAACCCACGACCGCATAGGTCTCGGCCACGATCTCCCTGCTCAGACTCGGGATACGAATGTTGTGCCCGGCCCACGTATTCCGCTCAAAGACCCACGACCGCCCCGGCTCCGGCATCGGTTCCTGCTCCCGGCTCCGGCTCCTGCCTCGGTGTGCGGCTCCGGCACCGTCACCGCCTCCTCACCGCCGCGGATGCAACAACCTCCAGGTCATCGCCCTTGGCAGCTTTTTGACGATCAACCGTCCCGATGGATCTCAAGAGCCTGAGGTGGACGTCGACTTCGCGGGCTGAGCCAAGCGCCACACGGAAACCCATACCGGAGCAGGAGCAGGAGCCGCATCCGGAGCGGGCCCTCA
>JANTFG010000415.1 GCA_024763555.1 Thermoanaerobaculales bacterium | reverse complement strand
CTGGGACTGCTCCCGGAGGCCGGTGTCGTGGTCGGTTTTCCCAACGGGCTTGCGGGGAATCTCCAGCTGTCGGTCTCATTGCGCCGCCCGGGATCATTCGGACTCTTCGTTGGGGGAGGCTACGAGTTCGGGGCGGCCGTGTCCGGATCCAATCTCACCATCGGCTGGGGCGGTGTTCGTCAGGTTCCCGCCACCGTCCGCCAGCTGGGTTTTTCCGGCGCCTTTTTGCGCTATCGGCGGTGGAATTCCCATGATCACGGGACCCATCGCGGCCTCTCAGTCGGAGTCTCCAGCAGCCTGGGCGCCCTTGGACTGACGGCCGAGGTGGGGCTCAGCCGTTCGAGCCGAAATCACTGGATTCCGGTTGCGCGGATGGGGTTGAGCATCAGTTTTCCGATGCTTCACGAGTGCCGATCCTGAGCTTCGGCAGGCACTGGAGCATCTCCTTCGCTGCTGCAATCGGGTGATTCAGTCTCGCAGACAACCCCGCTCCTGCGACGACGATATCTGATTGTCGACGAGATCTTTCCAGACTGGTGAGGGTAGAGAATGCGTGCCGCCCACCTCGATGCCCCTGGAGCTATGGA
Source organism: Thermoanaerobaculales bacterium (assembly GCA_024763555.1). Lineage (GTDB taxonomy): Bacteria > Acidobacteriota > Thermoanaerobaculia > Thermoanaerobaculales > Sulfomarinibacteraceae > JANTFG01. The sequence continues at coordinate 2,346 of JANTFG010000415.1, read as the reverse complement.
AGTTGCGGGTTGCGCGGGGAATTGCTCTCCGGGGAAAGCGGTTTGGGGGTCCGGAGGTAGCCGCCGGCTGCACTGGATTTGGAAAATCGGTGGAATGGCGCTGGGCCTGATGTTCTTGTTGCAGCCCTGTGGGCAGCTTGATTTCGCGGGGTCTCATATTCCGCTGTCAGGCGCCGTCCCCAGTCTCTCTCCGGCCCTGACCAGGCATTCGAGGCCTTGCTCGGAGAATTCCATGAGGTCGGGATCCGGCAGCAAACGTCCTTTTTCGAGGATCAGGATCAGAGTTGAGGCGCCATACTGGAAATAGCCCTTTTCCTCCCCTTTTCGGAACTCGGGCTCCCGATGGGTCTCGACGATTCCTCCAACACCAAAGGCCCCGACTTCCACAAAGAGCGCCGGTCCGAAGTTCTGAAGTTCCAAGAGAGAGACGACACGCCGGTTTTCCGTGAAAATGGGGAGGCCGAGCTTCAGGGCCGTCGGATGAACGGAATCGTAACGCCCGGAGATCTCCCATTGCTCGATGATTTTTCCATCGGTCGGGAAATGGTATCGATGATAATCCGCCGGACAGAGTCTGAAGATCAGGGCCAGGCCGCCGTTGAATTTTTCCATATCCAGTCGCCGCGTCAGTCCCTCGATCGTCAGGAACTGAGACTTGATCGGAATTTCGAAATCAGCCCCGAGGTCGGGGATCAGGCTCAGGCGCGAGTCCGCCGGGGAACAGAAGACCGAGGAGTCCTGATCGAAGGGACGGAGTTCCGGTTTGAGCCTACGAACGAAGAATTCGTGAAAACTGCGAAAACTGTCAACCGGATCAAGGAATTCGGAGGTGTCGATCCCGAGAGATTCGATGGTGGGTCGGATTCTCTTCCTTGAGATCGGGCGCCGGGTATACCAACCGAGGACTCGGCTGGCCAGTCCGGAATTGAAGAGCGTGTATTTCAGGAGGGGATGAAGGGCCGAATCATAGGCCAGGCTCATCCACGAGCCGCCGAGAACTTTTTCCTCGAAAATTTCCCGGTTTCGTCGATCAACGACCCGCAAAGCCCCGGCCTGAAGCTCCGATGTATCTGCCATAACAACTCCCGCGGAAGGGTAGCACGAAGACCTTCATGGTGTCGAAAAGAGTGGCGGGCTTCACTCCGGCATCATTTCCCATAAGGGGGCTTCGACTTTCCTTCACGGAAATCCTGAAGGGATTTACTGAAGGGGAACTCCCGCGACAAAGGTGGGATCCCCGCTGAGATCGTCGACGACGGAACCGTAGGCGGTCCATGCGTCGGGAGAACCGGAGTTCAGGTGAACCTGGATCCAGCCGCCTTCGACGAGCGAGGCGCCGAGACCGACCTTGGCGAAGACGTCGTTGATCTGCTCCCAGGCATCGGGAACGGTCCGTGTGGCCGAGGTCAGTAACAGCCCTGAAGCGGTGTAGAAGTCAAGCCGGACCGTCAGTACGCCGCTCGAGGCCTGGACGATGCCCAGGTTGGTGTGGAAACGGCCTCCTCCGGAGTGCACCATCGGAATGATGAAATCCGTCGGAACGCTCCCTGAATCCAGGGCAATCGCCGGGATTCCCTGGCCGAAGGTGGATCCGTCGTTCTGCAGATTGTAGGTGCGGGAGGTGACGACGGGCCCGGCGGCATCCAGGACCACGTAGAGAAGACCGGCCGTCGGGTTCATGGTGGCCAGAACGTCGTCCAGATACCAGTTGGAGTGGGGGCTGATGTTGGTCGGCCCGGACAGCAGAACACCGGGCCAGGCCCAGCCGTCGGGAACGTAGTACATGCTGGCCTGGCGGGTTGCGGATGTCGGGTTGCTGACGGCGACCTGGGTTTTCCAGTTCGAAGACCCGAAGCCCGGCGCCGAGGCGGCGGCCGGCAGGAGCCAGCGCGTGACTTCTCCTCCACCGCTCCCACCCGATACACTCAGAGGCGCGTAACAGCTGTTGTTGTTCTCGTTGCTCTCCGAGACCTGGTTCGTTGAATCGACCTGGACAATGACATACCACGAACCGGATCCCGTGCCGGCCGGGATTGTGAAATTCCACGAGATATTCTCCGATTGGCCGGCCGACCACGGACCCAGGGTTCTGGACTTGATCTGGGTGTCGGCGCCTCCGTCAATGGTCGTGTCCCGGGAAAGATAGGCGACGGCCGGGAAGGAAGGTGCGTCTGCGCTTCCGATGTTTCTGCCCAGCCATGAGATATTGATGACGTCTCCAACTTCCCCGCTTCCGGCGCCCAGGGCACAATTGCCTGCCGTCAGATCGGCCTGTCCTCCCCCTCCGCCTCCCGTGATGCTCACTGCGCTGGAAGAGCTGTTGTTGTTCTCATCGGTTTCCGAGAT
>JANTFG010000414.1 GCA_024763555.1 Thermoanaerobaculales bacterium | reverse complement strand
AGAGCCCAGAGAAGGATGATGAAGGGAATGTAGTCGATGATGTAGATGTGCAGGATTTCGTGGAATGCTTCGTGTCCGTAGGCCCAGACGAATGGTACGGCGAATACCAGGGCCCAGAAAGCCGAAACCTTCGGAAAATGATGGTGCCAGAATTCGGGTGCGACCAGTGGAAACACGGCGATGGACAGGAGGATTCCTGCAAAGGGGATGACCGACCACAGGGGAAGGATGGCTCCGAGATCCGGGCCTTCGTGCTCGGCGACCACGCCGTGTTCAGTGCCTGAAGAGCCGGGCTCCGGCGCCTGTGCGAGGAGCAGGCCTGAGGAAGCCATCATCACGATCATCAGGAAGAGAATGGCCAGGACGCGGTGTCGGGGACTCAGCATATAACCTCCCGGATCCCGCCCGGAGGCGGAGCCGATACACCATAACATTCCGGGGCGGGTAAGTGCCAGAGTTTTGGGAGAGGGGAAGACAAGGGGGAGTGATGATTCGACCCTCTTGAGGGTATCTTTGGACAAGAAGCGAGCGCACCCTCTCTCGGTTTGAATGTCTTTGACGAGTCCTCTCGGAGTGCCGGTCTTTCTCTTCGACTTCGAGAGGGTGTATCGACGGATTTTCTTGCCCGGGGCCCCCTACTCCTGCCCTTTCAGGGTCTCATCTCATAGGCGCCGTTCAGAGGCCGAATATACTGCTGGAAGATCGAGTCTGCTTCATTTCGGTTCGGAAGCGGACGAATGCACATGATGTCCCGACAGGCATCCCGCTGGGCTTCGCCGGCGGAGGGGTTGCCGTAAATTTCGAGACCGAAACCGGCGAAATCACGGACCATGAAGTCAAAGATCTGGTTGATGATAGGGGCCTCGAGCTTATCGAGAGATGCTTGCTCCAGGATGAGCTGGGCGTAGACGACCACCGAGAACATCTCGCCGACCGGTAGGGCGAAAGAGGGATCCTTGTCCTGGATTTCATTGGGAGGCGCCTCCTGAAGCATGCTGCGAAAGCGCTCCAATTGCTCGATGAATCGTCCTACGTTCGGCAGGTCGCTATGCCGGGAGAAGACGGGTGCAAAATCATGGAATCGGACCTTGCCCAGCCCCTTGGCCGGACCCTGACGGAACAGGTAGTCGTCGCTTCGCGCGTCGAGCGTTGCTTTGATCTCCGCGTAGTCCGCCGGGTTGAAGAAGTAATTCATCATGAACTTTCGGATGAGCTGGACATTGACGTGAACGGTCCCTTCCAGCTTGGAGGGACCCCAGATGTCCGAGGCGGCCATTGAAAAATAGGTGTCGCGCTCGAAACCCTTCGCGGCAATGATGTTCCAGAGAAGCATCAACACCTGCTCCGCCTGGGTCGTGACTTTCATTTTGCTCGTTGGGTTGTAGAGAAGGTATCGTCGGTCTTCGTTGGAGGCATTGCGGAAATAATCCGTGGCCCGGCGCTGATAGAGTTTCATCGCCGTCAGCCTGAGCCAGGCGTCGAGGAAGCCCTTCTGGACGTGGGGCATGTCGCTGACGTGCATCCCGTAAAGTGTCCGGTTGGATGCCTGGTTAATGGCCTCGTAGAAGCAGTGCTCCACGACTCCGATGGACCCCGGACCGATGTTGAACTTGCCGATGTTGACGGTGTTGAGGGCGGTGTCCCAGGCGCGCGAGCCCCGGATCAGGATGTCATCATCGGTGATGGGATAGTCGTGCAGCGCAAAGTTCGCCACGTATTCCTGGTGGCTCACGATGTTCTTCTTCAGTTCGTAGCGCTTGTGGCGGTAGTTGGTCACGAAAAAAACGTAGTCGCCGGAGCCGTCATCCATCTTGCCGAAGGTGGACACCATCTCGGCTTCGTTGCCGTTTCCGATGTAGTATTTTTCGCCGTTGGCCAGCCAACGGCCTTCTCCGTCTGGGCTGAGCCGGGTCTCGGTGGAGTAGATATCCGCCCCATGATCCCTTTCCGAGAGTCCGAACGCAAAGATTGCGCCTTCCTTGAGAAGCCGCGCCGCCTTACGTTTGGCGTCCTCGTTGTCTCCCATCCAGATCGGCCCGAGCCCCAGGATGGAAACCTGGAAGCAGTACCAGTATCCCAGGCCGTAGAAGGCGAGGATTTCGCTGAACTCGTTGTTCCGAGCTGTATCCCACCGGCAGTCAGGATCTCCATCAGCGTATTCGGCGGGGGTCAAAAGTTTGGCAAAGATCTGTTCCTTCTTCAGAAAGTCGAGAAAGTCCCGGTACCAGACTCGGTTCCAGAAGTCTTCCAGAAGTTGAGTCTTTCCTTTATTTTCAAAAAACCGGATGGTCTTTTCCATGATTGCCCGGGAGCCCGGTTCAGCCATCAGGGAACGGTAATGATTGGGTTGCATCAAGAGATTGTCCGGCATGGCATTCTCCTCCTTATGGTCCGGTTCGAAGCTGGAAGCTCCGATACCGGCTGGAATCAATGTAGCATGGCAGGAATCTTCCATCATGGACCGGGAATCGAATCGTGGGTAGGTCCCGGAGCATGGAACAGGGCCAAGGGTTCTGAATTGTATTTTTGCGAGCGATGGGGCTCTCTTAGCGCCGCCGGCTCTTCCACTGGGCATCAGGTGATCGGCTGGTATGGCGCCACGGCTTCGTGGACACGATGAAAAAGGCGATCTAAGAAGATCTCAATCATGTATCATCGACCGATGAACGACGTGTACTCCAGACTCGCCCGAAAGCTCGATACCTTCCCCAATGGCTTTCCATCCACTGAAAGCGGAATCGAATTGCGGATTCTCGAGCATATCTTCAGCCCGGAGGATGCCCGAATGGCCCTCGCATTGACGATGGTCCCGGAGTCGGCCTCGGCGATTTCCGGACGCGTCGGGCTCAGCGCTGAGGAAACAAAGAAACGGCTGGACGACATGGCGGACGAGGGACAGATTTTCGTCGTCCCCATGCGCGGCAAACGGCGCTATAT
>JANTFG010000413.1 GCA_024763555.1 Thermoanaerobaculales bacterium | reverse complement strand
TAGCCTTGCCTACGTTGAGTATTTCCAGATTGAGCCCGAGCCGAAGATGTGGTGCAGATGGGATGCGAAAAGCGGAAGTAATTTTTTCGCGGGCCCTCAGGGGGGCCCGGGCGTCTCAGTCTTGAGAACGCCAGGCGTGAACCGCAGAAGCCTGGTCCGAAGGCATCAGGATCATCTCCCGGATATTGGCGTGCGGAGGCCTGGTCGCGCAGAAGATGACGGCATCCGCGACATCCTCGGCCTTCAGGGGCCGGAAGTTCTCATAGACCGCCGCGGCCTTTTCCTCATCGCCATGGAAACGGACGATGGAAAACTCGGTTTCCACCATCCCCGGATCCACGGAAGAGACCCGGACGCCGGTTCCAAGAGTATCCATGGCCAGTCCCCGGTTGATCGCCGCCACCGCATGCTTGGTACCGCAGTAGACCGCGCCGCCGGGATAGGCCTCGTGGCCTGCGATGGAGCCGATATTGATGATGTGGCCTCTTCCGCGGGAAATCATCCCGGGCAGGATGGCCCGCGTCACAAGAAGCAGGCCCCGGACGTTGGTTTCGATCATCTCCTCCCAGTCGGAGATATCTCCCGCCTGGATGGGTGCAAGGCCCCGGGCGAGCCCGGCGTTGTTGACGAGAATCTCGGGCTCGAATGCATCGAAGATCGGCTGCATCGCCGAAACTTCCTCTTTCGAACGGACATCGAGGCGGTGGATCTCGATCTCTGCGCCGGTCTCCCGCCTGAGCCTCTCGCGAAGTTCTTCAAGGCGGTCGAGACGCCGGGCCGTCAGCAGGAGCGAGGAACCTGCCCGGGCAAAGCTCTCTGCGCAGGCCTGACCAATACCCGAAGAGGCCCCGGTAATCACGACCATCCTGTCTTTCATCGAAGCCTCCTCTTCTCGGAATACCCTCAGCCCGCCATCAGTCCACCGTCGATCGGCAGAACGGCCCCGGTCATCCACGAGGCTTCATCCGACAACAGGAAAGCCACCAGAGCAGCAACATCCTCCGGTTGCCCGATCCGGCGCAGAGGGTGCATCCTCCCCATTCCCCGAATCTGTTCCGGAGACATCCCACGCCCTTCGTGAATCGGCGTCTCCACAACGGCGGGCATCACGGCGTTGACCCGGATGCCTGGCGCCAGTTCCAGGGCCAGGGAACGGGTCAGCTGGTTGAGGGCCGCCTTGGAGGCGTTATAGGCGAGCATCCCCGGTATGGCTCGCTCCGCGAGCGTCGATGAGACCTGCACGACACATGGCTTTGCCGCCGTCCGCAGCATCGGCAGGGCGTACTTGATCAACAGAAAGGGTCCCCTGACATTGATGGCAAAGGTCTCATCCCAGAGCGACTCATCGCTCTCCTCGATCCCCGCCATCGGCGCCACCCCGGCGTTGTTGACCAGACCGTCCAGCCGATCCCACTCCCTGCCGAGTTCCTCCATCACGCTTCGGATCGACGCAGGATCGGCAAGGTCGCATCTGAGGGCCCGTCCTCCGGCGCCCAGGTCTTCCGCAGCTTTCTCGACGATTTCCACGCGTCGTCCGACCAGGCAGACCTTTCCGCCGCCCTCGATGAGTTTGTGAGCTACAGCCAGACCGATGCCGGTCCCGCCGCCGGTGATGAGGTAGTTCCGTCCTTCAAATCGATTCATGTCATCCAGTCTACCCCAAGCCGCGCTCAATCGTTCCCGTCTTTCAGTTCTTCCTTGAGTCGGCGGGAGTTCTTGAAGCGCACACTCTTCGAGGCCGCCACCTGGAGAATCTCGCCGGTGTGAGGATTCCTCGCCTGCCGGGCGGCCCGTTCGGAAACGGCGAAGGTCCCGAAGTTCGGGACGCTGACCGTCTCTCCCCGTGCCAGCTCCTCGGTGATCAACTCGAAGATCGTGTCATAGACCACGGCCACCCTGGTCTTTGGGTATCCGGTCAGCTCGACGATTCTGTTGACGATTTCAGCCTTCCCCGCCATCAAGACTCCTTCCGGGATCGCCGGTCGATCCCATCAAGCCGACTCTAAGCGGGAGACGGCCTTTGGTCAAGGGATGGTGGGTTGTTCAGGGGGGGGGCTGGAAATAGGGATGCAGAGGCTCGGAGCAGGAGTGGCACTCCGATGCAGGAACCGGAGCGGGAGCGGAAGCAGCGAACCGAGGCCGGAGCGGGAACCGGAGCCGGGGCCGAGGCCGGAGCAGGGACAGAAACAGAAGCGGGAGCAGGAGCCGGGGCCGGAGCGGGAACCGGAGCCGAGTCCGGAGCGGTCGTGGATTATTGAGCGGAATGCGCAGGCCGGGCGCTGGATTGATGTCTGAAAGCGAAGCCGGGAGGAGGTGGCCGACCCTATGCGATCGTGGGATGTTCCGAGTACTTCGAGTGTGGCCATGCCTCGTGAGCTTCGCGTTTCGGGCGTCAGGGCCGGCTCCGGATGCGGCTCCGGCTCGCAGCTCCTGTTGCGGCAGTTCCCCTCGTCCCCCGAGAGATTCTGTCTCCGGTTGGCGGCCCGCCAGACAACGTAGACCACCGGGGAGCGAGGTATTCCCTGTCTCATCGAGTCTCAGAGAAACCCCAGGCCCGACTCCCTTGACCTGAGGTCGCAGGCCTTCTGAAAACCCTGTTCTCAACAGGCTTCTCCGGCCACCGGATAACCGGATCCCTGGCGAACGGCGCCTTTAAGGGACTTTAAGGGGACGCTCTTTAGAGAATGCTTGCCGGTATTTTGAGTCACTCAAACCCCGACTGGCCCCTTCGCTGCGCAAATTCCGGGAGGAATCGCCGGAGGGCATGGAAAGTCCCATGCTTTCAGCAGCCATCAGCGCATTCCTCCGACCTTGGGACAGAGTTTTCCCCGGGTCGCTCCAAGTCGCCTAATTTTCTTCCAGGATCAGAAAACGATCGCAGTGCCCCGCTCTTCCCTCAGGGATAGATGGACCCCGCCGAGCTGCGGTATCGGGTTCTTCCGCCGTTT
>JANTFG010000412.1 GCA_024763555.1 Thermoanaerobaculales bacterium | reverse complement strand
CAGGTAGCGCTGTATTTCAATGTCTCCGGGGTTAATAATACCCAGCCGGCGGCCTCCGCACAGATTCGTCTACCGGCTCGAAGCGGTCGGAGTATCGATGATGTTCTTCTGGACCTTTTTCAGATCGAGGAGGCAACGGGTTCCCTGGATATTGTCGCTTCCGCTCCCCTCTTTGCCCGGGCGCGAATCTTCAATATGGATGAGGTCGGCGGCAGTTTCGGTCAGTCTGTGCCGGCGATACCTGTGAGCTGGGCTCTGGGGGAAGATGTTCTTAGCGGGCTCAATCCCCATGCATCGACATCCGTTGTCTTCGGACTGGTTGAGGATGAGAATTTCCGGACCAATCTCGGGATCGCCAATGTCAGCGGGGCGCCCCTGGAAGTGCTCATTCGAGCCTTCGAGGGGACGAGTTTGCCCGCTGATCCAGTGACTGTAGGAATCCCAGCCTACTCGCATCGTCAGCTCAACCGGATTCTCGATGTCTTCGGTCTCTCCTCCGAAGGACATGAGATTCGTCTGGAGCTGACGGTTCTCGAGGGTAATGCGGGGCGTTTTCTCGCATATACCTCCCGCGTGGACAACCTGACAGGCGATGCGGTTTTCTCAGTAGCAGTCCATGAAGCCCCTCTGAACTCCCCTTCGAAGAGCGGAAAATGCGGGCTCTGCCGAATTCCGTGATCCTGCTCACTTTTTCCTGAGGTCATCGCGTATCAGATTTCGCCTGTTTCCGACTCCTGTGCGAGAAAACGGATTTGGGAGGTTTTCATGAATAACTGGAATCGAAGAATGACACAACTGATGGTCCTGGCCTGTGTTCTCGGCCTGGCCATCTCGGCCGGGGCCTCGGCCCCGACCCATCTGGTGGGCAGCCTGCAGCATGACGGCGCAGTGCTCAGGGCCGGCTCATCGCTCAGCCTTTATGCCGGTGACGGGCTTCTCCATCTCACGACGGGGAAGGCACGAAGGGCGACTCGTCGCGAGACGGGCGCTTTTCTTCAGCTCGAGGGAGTTCACTTCCGTCCGGGCGGACGCTATCTGCTACTGGCCAACGGGCGGCCTCTGCTTCCGCTTCAGGCCACGGATGCCGGCCGGATCGAGGGACTCTACAGTGCCGGATTCAGCCTAAAAGGCGCCCTCCCGCTGAACCCCAAAGCTGTGGGTCTGCTTTCACGAGGTATCGGAAAGTTGAGTCTGGTTGAACTTGGAGGAACGGAAATCGACAGTCACAGCCTGCTAAGGGCTGCGAAGCACGAGGGCGATCAGAAGTCTACGCCTCTCTGCAGCGCCGACGGATTTGCAGGCGGCGAGGTCGATGTCCGGGCGAGTGGAGACGCTGAGCAGATGCAGGTTTTCGCGATGGGACTCGATCCCATGGGTTTTTTCACGGTCATCGCCGACGGTGTTTCGATCGGAGAAATGACCCCGGATTTCTTTGGGGGAATGACGCTTCTCGCCGGTGACGGCTGGGATGCGGATGTCCCGATTCCAGACGAAATCGACTCGGTTCTCGAGATTACCGAAGTTCAGGTCCTTGATGCCGAAGGCAATGTCGTTCTCAGCGGCAACTTCGACAACCCTTGCGACGGAGATCCGGGCGGGGGCGGAGAGGACGAAATTGTTGATTCCGGCTATATCGACATCTGCCCGGCCGATGCCGCCGATTCTATGGGCGGGGGCGAAATGGATTGGTTGCTTTTCGCCGATGGTACGGAAATTGCCTCAGTCTTTTCCGATGGGGTTTCTTCCGGGGCCGCCGTCGAAATTCTCTTCGATACCACGAGTCTTGGCGTCGTTACTGCGGACGACTGGGGTGGAGTTTACGCCGAGTTCTCCAGCGCTCCCGAGTACGGCGAACTGCAGCTTCCCGCTGAGGTGCTTCCCCTGAGTGGGGTGTCCCAGGTGGATCTTGAGAGCGAGGGTATTGTTTTTGCTTCGGGGGTTGTAGGCGAAGACTGTGGTTGGCCCGAGCCTCCGGGGCTCATCGACGAGGGAATGACGGACCTCTGCCCGGTGGATGCGGGTTCTTATGCCGCCGGGATGAGCGGATGGGCCGTCTGGGACGACGGCGTCGAGGAATTCTGGGTCTCAGCCGGTGGTCTGGAGCCGGGAGTCGAGTATGAGCTTCAGGTCGACGCTGTCGATCTGGGGGCCTTCGCCGCAGGCGACTTCGGCGATATCTATTTGTATTTCTCCTCGGATCCGGCGGGAGGAGTTCGTGGAAACGGTCCCCCCAGGGACGGAATGGACGGAGAGATTCTCCCCCTTCCCGAAGACATCTCGCCGGTGTCGAACATCGATGTGGTCTCTTTCTCAGCGGGCGATGCGGCGGTGCTTGAGGGCAGCTACGTCGACGGTTGCGATCTTCCCGAGCCTCCGGGGCTCATCGACGAGGGAATGACGGATCTCTGCCCGGTGGATGCGGATTCTTATGCAGCCGGTATGAGCGGATGGGCCGTCTGGGACGACGGCGTCGAGGAATTCTGGGTATATGCCAATGGGCTCGAGCCTGAAGCGGAGTATGAGTTGCAGATCGACAGTCTCGATCTTGGCGCTTTTGCGGCCGGAGATTCGGGTGAAATTCAGTTGTACTTCTCCTCCGACCCCGATGGATCACCCCGCGGGAATGGTCCCGGCATTGGTGGTCCGGGTGGAATGAACATCGTGATCCTTCCGCTTCCGGAGGAACTCTCGCCGGTTTCTGCCATCGATGTCGTCAGTTTCTCCGCTGAGGGCACGGAGGTCCTGGCCGGGAGCTACGTCAACGGCTGTGATCTTCCCGAGCCTCCGGGGCTCATCGACGAGGGAATGACAGACCTCTGCCCGGTGGATGCGGGTTCTTATGCTGCCGGGATGAGCGGTTGGGCCGTCTGGGACGACGGCGTCGAGGAATTCTGGGTCTCGGCCGGTGGTCTGGAGCCGGGAGTCGAGTATGAGCTTCAGGTCGATGCTGTCGATC
>JANTFG010000411.1 GCA_024763555.1 Thermoanaerobaculales bacterium | reverse complement strand
TTATCGTTTTTTCCGACCACGGCGAGGAATTTTGGGACCACGGTTCGGTGTCCCATGGTCACACTCTTTATCATGAACTGCTCCACGTACCTCTGTTAATTCACTTCCCAGGTGATGCTTATGGTGGCATGAGGGTCAGCTCGACCGTCCGTTTGCTGGATCTTAGCCCGACGATTGTTGGACTTACCGGTCTCGAAGCCGAAAAGAACCACCAGGGGATGCGACTGATCCCCGATGTTTTCGGATACTCCGGCGAGAAGCCTATCGAAATGCCGGCGCTGGCCGAAGTCGCACGACAGAAGGCTATTCGGCAGGGGCGATGGAAACTCATCCTCAACACAAAAACAGGTGAACTCCAGCTTTTTGATCTTGAAGAGGATCCCGGAGAACTCCAATCTCTGGCACTTCTGCAGCCGCAGGTCGCTCGGAGAATGCTGGAAGAACTCAAACGCATCTACGGAGCCCTGGAGAACTCTGATATCGATGTTGACAAGGCTGCAGAGGACGTGACGGATCCGGAACTCAGGGAACAGCTCAGAGCCCTGGGTTATATCGAATAGGCGGGGGTCTTCTCATCGCCTTTCGGTGGCCGGGACAATCGCTACAGCAACTCCGAGATCACGGTCGTCATTCGAAATGCCCAGCTTTTTCGGGTTCCATGTCCGGTCGACTTCAACTGTGATCTCTTCCGGACTCGCCAGTTCCTGAGCCCTCAAGAGCACGCGGTGGAAGTCGTTGTCCGCCAGCGTTTCTTCCCCAATGAGTTTTCCGTCGCCTGAAATCCTGACATGCACGGGATGCTGGTGGATATCGGGGTGGGCACACATGATGAAGAGCCAGTCACCCGCCTTGAATTGTCCCCGGATGGCTCCACGGGCTGAGGACCATCGATAGCGGACGTTCGTGCCGGCACCCTCGATCACAAAACCCTCCGGAGTCTTTTCCCACTGATAGAAGCCCTCCCACCCGGGCAGGGATTCACGATGCGAAAACAGGAAATCGGTGACGGCGATCCCGAGGTCCCGACCATCGACTCCGTGGCCCGCGGCCTTGGGACACCACGTGCGGCTGACCTCGATTTCGATGGTCTTCGACTTTCCGAGATCCTCCGCTGAAAAGCTGAGGGGCTGCCACATGGAGTTCTTCAGCGTGACCTTCCGTTGCGTTCCCCGGTCGGGCCGAAGGAGCACCTCAATCGGCTTCTCACTGAGGTCGGTCTCAGCCGCCATAAGTGCCATGACAAGGTATTTCCCGCGTTGACTCCCGATGGGCGCCACGGCGAGCTTCGTCGTCCAGTGATAGCGCTGCTGCTGTCCAAGAATCTCCGCACGCTCTTCCCAGGGATAAAAACCCAGAGCTTTCCGTGGTGGGTCCGCGACCGGGTTCATCGGTGCCACCGCAATACTGAGATCCCGTGGATCCCCGCCCGGGTACTGGAGCCGTTCGTTGAAAACCCGGTCGGATTGCAGCGTCAGACGCTCGAGATTCCGAGTCTCCTCAGGCCTCAGCAGCACCGGCAACCAGTCGGCATTCTGCACCACCCAGTGTCTGAGTTCTTTTCCGTTTCCGAAGAGAGAGATCCTGACCGGCCTTTCGGAAACGTCAGAGTGGCCGGCGGCGATATAGAAGGAGAGCCATTGCCCCTCCGGACATTCTGGATCCCAGGAAGCTCGCGCACGGGTCCATCGAAAAGTAATCGGTTTCTTTTCCGACCAGGCCGGGCCCTCGGTGCTGATGTCTGATCCTTCAAAACCGATTCTGGCGTCCGGAAGCGAATCAAAGAACTGCACCTCGCTGATAGCTACGCCGAGATCCGAGTATGAGTTCGCCGCGCCCATATGCCGGGGCTGGAAGGTTCTACTGACCTCGAATTCCAGCTCCAGTTTGCGGCTGGCCACGGGCATGGCATAGACGAGTTCCTTTTCTGCGGCCTCGAAGAAATGGAGAGTATCGATCATTTGTCCATTGGCCCGAACTTTCAGCTCGAGCCCCTTCTCAGCCTCACTGTTATAGCGGCTGACGTGGACCGTCAAAGCAAAAATATCCTTCGGGGCATCAACGCTGAAGCGGGCATAGGCTCCGGTCCAGCGCATTTTCTGGCCGAGGCTGTTGTCATAGGGATAGAGGACCGATTTCTTCTCCTGAGCCTTCGCTGCCGTCTGAAAAGGAACGAGAACCAGGACAAAGAGATGGAATATTAGCCACGGGACAAACCGAAATTTAAAGCTCATCTCAACCTCCAAGGAGCAGGCACCATCCTAGCAAATCTCCCCTTCTTAACGAGCCGTGAGACAGTTTTCCGGAAAATATCGGAAAATAGGCGTTACCACGAGCAATCGGAGGCGTCCTAGGAATTGAGTAGCCGGTGAATCTGGCAAGAAAAGCTCGGAATATTGGAGGAAGAAATGAAAAAGTTACTTGGAATCGTCGCAGCCGTTGCCCTCATCGCTCTTGCTGGACCGGCCTTCGCAGCCAATAATCTCGCAGTGACCGGGGCTGCCGCCATTGACGGCAGCTATGGTCTCGCCGTCACTATCGATGGCGATACGCCGACTGCGGTCTATGTCGAGGATGATTCTCCTAACGACGAGACAACCTATCGCGCCACCTTCAAAGTCGACATGAACAACTACGTCATGACCTATTCCGGCTCCACGACGGAGCGGCAGTCCATGTTCAAACTCCGCGACCTCGACGGCACGATCGCCAATCCCCTCGCAGCCAATATCCGCATGGGTGGAGACGGAAGCCTGAAGCTCTACATCAAGATCAAGGATGATGACAACAGCACCGGTATTTTCGTCACCAACGACGCGACCCCCCGCGCCTTTGAAACCAACCTTCCGGCCAGTGGCCCCGTGACCATCACGATCGAGTTCCAGGGCAGCAGTGCGGTCGGTGTCAACGATGGAATCGTCAAACTCTACAAGAATGGTGTCCTCAAGAGATCACACACC
>JANTFG010000410.1 GCA_024763555.1 Thermoanaerobaculales bacterium | reverse complement strand
CAGCAAGAGAATGAATGGCCTACCGTTCGAAGGATGGAAGGAGTTCTCAAGCAATTTACTGAGTGCTCTTGAAGAGGAGCCAGGGACTGTGATGCATCATGTTCTTCCATTCGTTATAGACAGGGAATTTCCAGATCGATTCCATAAGGGGTCGGTCTTTGACAGAGAAACAGCCGAGCGGCTTTTTGATTTTCAGAATCTATTGCGGCTGCTAAAAGAAAACCTGGGAAACCAAAAGTTCAATGAACCAGAAATCGAGGAAATGGCAAACTCCGTTTCCGAAGCAATCAACTAATTTCCAGAGGTTCCCGTGGTCGAATCTCCTGCTGTCAGAAAGGAATCGAATGATGTTGTCCACACTCAGAAAAGTCGAACTCCGAGAAGAGTGGAAGAACGAGGCGACTGATTCTACAAATTGGCTTGCACAAAATGAAAACCTCCAGCTTCTCAGCGACGAAATCGGCATCGACATCTCCCTGATCCAGACTGAGGCGACCGTCGGTTGATTCAGCGGATTTCGAAGGGACAGTATCTGCAATTATTTTTCCTTTCAATTCCCTACTAAACTGAATGCAGGAAGACACGAAGGCAGGAACACGGTTTCACGGTAGAGTAGAGGGGACGGCCCTTGCGGACCGTATCCCCCACCCCTCCTCCTACCGAAACAGTTCCAGGTACGTGCACCACGCGCATGTTGAATCGCCGGCGCTCAGTTTTAATTGTCGTTGAGCAGACGGCAGGTGTGATCCTGTCGAACAGGCCTGTCTCAGCCGGATCCGCGTGATGCGCGTACCTGGAACCATCCAGGATTTCGAGGCGCCCTGCCCGACCGTCAACCGCCGCAGCCTGCAGCGAGACCTGAAGGGGATGCTCGATAAGAACCTGATCGTTGAAGTCGGCGCGGGAGCGACCGACCCAACCCGTCATTACAGGTTGGCCGAACTATGACAAGCTGTGAAACCGAGCTGTGACGGAGCTATGACAAGAGCTGCGACACCTTGGGGGATGAGTTGAGGGCGTGGCGTTGGCGCTCAAGGAGGAACATGAGCTTATGGGCCATGCACACGAAATGAGCTGACTTGAACGGGGCAGTAATTTTTCTCTTTCGACTCCAACCTGGGCAAGCGCCATGAGCGCTGGCGTACTTCAGTTGCTGATCTTCGGCCCGGGCGCTACTATGGCGCCGGAGGTTCAATCGATGGCAAAAAGAAAGCGAAAGGCCGCAAAAAAACGGCCAGGTCAGAATCGACAACCGAAGCGTCGGCACAATGGGCCTGGTCGCCGGAGTCCTCCGTCAATCATGAGGCGCCTGGAGCAGTGGCCCTTTCACGAAGTCTTGATCAACTCTGACTGGCGGGAGTTTGGCGCGCTCACACAACTCGTCGTCTCACGCCGGCACGAGAAATCCGGCGATGTCGTCGTCGGTGTCTTTCTCGTTGACCTGGGCTGCCTCGGCATCAAGAACGGTTTCTTGTCTCTTCTCAGCTCCCAGGAATATCGGCAACTTCTCAGGGCCATCTTGCCGCTTCAGAGGCGGGTTGATTGTGATCCCGACCTTGCCGCCAAGATCATCCTGACTGGGCTCGAGTATGCAGAAAGTCTCGGCTTCCAACCGCACCCGGATGCGGTGGAGGCTTTCCCTGTGCTCATCGGCGCTGATGCCTCGGCCTGCGACGAGTTGATACCAGTCGGTGACGGACAGGGCAGACCCTACTTCATCTCAGGGCCTCATGACAACGTGAAACGTGTGCTGAGAACCCTCGAAGCGGCAGTTGGGCCGGATGGATTTGAGTTCATCGTCGGCGGGCCGGATGCAAGGGCCATGCTCGGCGATTCGGTTGAGGACCTGGATGAATTCGAATGAGACAGCAAAAATTTTCAAGGGACAGTCTCGAGCTCCATATCACATAGGGGTCAGGATCAGTCCAATCGAGAACGCCCAGCTGGTCGAGGAGCTACCCCGATCGACGATGATTGAGAGTTCCGGAATCAACTCGAGCCTTTTGGAGAACCGGACATTTGGTCCGATGGCAAGATGCATCGGCCACGCGCCGAAAAGTGGTTCTTCGCTGGATAGCTCGAGATGGAGCTCAACAGCCCCGTACTCGTGCATCAGCCCAAGCAGTGGATGCCATCGACTGCCTTCCCGTGAGAACAGCAAGGAAGGTCGAGCATAGAGGATCGTCTTCTTCGAGGCGTCCCAACTCAATTCCGATCCCATTTCCCAGTGGACTCCACCGGAAATAGTCTCCCTTTCGATCCTGGGCGCTGTCAGCGCCCAGAGATCAAGATCGAATCCCCGATCCAATTGTGCAGTCCAGATTCCAACGATGCCCAGCTCATCGGCTTCTCCGGAGTAGTGGTTGAAAAAGGCACCAATCGAGAAACCTCCTCCGGCGCCACAACCGAGGAGAAGGGAGAAATCCGTCAAGCCGTCATCCCGGCTGCCTCCAAAATAGATTTCAAAATCACTGAGACCGGCATCCCAGGGCTCGATCAAATCTGCAGCATTAAGCCGCACAAAGGGGGCAAGCAAGAGACCTGTAAAAAGAATGGATTTGAGATACACTCGCATTTGTCACCCTCCGGAGACGGAGCCTAGCGAATGGGGACGATACTGTCAAGTATGCTTACCACTCGTAATCTTGATCCCTTCGGTCGGGGACAAGCCGATGCAAAAGTGACAGTAGTAATCTCCTGAGTCGGCGCCACGACGCTGACGACCACCTGCGGCTACGATTCTCTGGATAACATCCAATCCGTCACCGATGCCGAGGGAAACGTCACCAGCTGGAAAACAGGATAAAAGCGGCTTGTCACGGGAAAGAAATGCCCCTGTGGCGGCTGAATAGCCCGTCATCTTGGGCTTGAGGCATCACACAAGCGCGGGGCTCCGGCCTTATCAGGGGCGCGATCCCCCGGCGACGGATCCCTCCTCCGATTCCGCGGGGCCTTCGGTTTCTTT
>JANTFG010000409.1 GCA_024763555.1 Thermoanaerobaculales bacterium | reverse complement strand
CTTCCCGCGGAGAAGGTCAACGTCAGCGGCGGCGCCGTGGCTCTCGGGCATCCCATCGGCGCCTCCGGCGCCCGCATCCTCGTCACCCTGCTCAATGCCCTCGAACGGCGCAATCTCAAGACCGGCCTGGCAACCCTCTGCATCGGCGGAGGCGAGGCGGCGGCCATGATCGTCGAGCGGCTCTAGGTGTCCATCAGACGGCTGCTGTCGACCCTCCTCCTGCTCCTTGGTGGAGTGGGAATCCTCCCGGCGGAGGAGGCGACGGTGCTGGGAACGATCTCGGTTCGGGCCTCAGGCACCCAGGAATGGAAAGGCGATATCTGGAGTGCGGAGGGCGACGTTCTGATCTCCTACCAGGACGTGCGCATCCAGTGTGACCGGGTCCAGCTGGACAAGGCAACGGGCGACATCGAGGCGGAGGGCCACGTCATCCTGGACCAGGGCCCGAGCCGGATGTCGTCCGACAGTCTCCGCTATAACCTCCGAAAAAAGGAGGGTACCTTCACCAATGCGAAGGGATATGCTCCGCCCTCATTCAGTTTTACGGGCGATGTCATCGAAAGGCTGGACGAGCGTCACTACAAAATTCTCAATGGGACCTTCACCTCCTGTGAGACGGAAGGCAGGCCACCCTGGGATCTGCATCTGCGGGAAGCCCTGATCGAGGAGGACGGCTACGGTCGATTCAAGGGTGTTGGGTTCCGCGTCAAGCGCGTTCCGGTTCTCTACTTTCCCTATGTGCTCTGGCCGATGAAACGCACGAGGGCGGCCGGGCTGCTGGTGCCATCCCTGGGTTATTCGGAGCGTCGCGGATTTTTCATCGGAAACCGTCTCTTCATCCCCCTGGGTCGAAGCTATGACACGACCCTGCATTTTGATTACTACTCCAAGTCCTACTACGGCCTCGGGGCTGAGTTCAGGTGGGCGCCCGTGGAGGGCGCCCTCGGCCAGGTCTTCGGCTACGGCGTTAAAGATCCCGAAAGCGGTTTCTGGCAGTGGAAGATCGACGGCAAACACAAGCAGGACGATTTCCTCGGCTTTAGTCTCCTTGCCGAAGTTCATGAACTCTCGGATAACGACTTCTTTCAGGAATTCGAAAACACGGTCCAGAGCAATACGAGGCGCTCCCTCTATTCCCAGTTCTTCATGACGCGTTCCTCCGGCCCAGGCATCCTCAATATCCGCCTTGACCGGCGGGTGACCTTTCTTTCCACTGATGATGTGACGCTCCACCAGCTCCCGGAGGTCGAATACAGGGTTCGCTCAACCCGGCTCGGCAGCAGTTCCTTCTACTGGAACCTCATTACCTCGGCAAATCTTTTCGATGTCGATCGGGGCGGAGATCTCAAGGGCGCCTACGGGCGCGTCGATCTCTTTCCGGAGATCTCCTATACGATTCCCGGGCCGGTATGGCTCTCCATGACACCATCGGTCGGGGGAAGGGAGACCTGGTATTCGAAGCGATATACGGATGATCGTCGAGGTTTCGAGGCCGAGTCGATCAGTCGCTCCTATTATCGGGCCGGCCTGGATTTTGTAGGTCCGTCCTTTTCGCGAATTTTTAAGCTCGAAAACGAAAAAGGTACGCGGATCAAGCATCTGATTGAGCCGCGAATCGAGTACCACTACCTCTCCGACCCGGGCTCCGACGCGAGTTCGATCCCGGTTTTTGATGAGGTGGACTCGGCGATCAACACCAACCGGCTGAAATTTACTCTTTCCAACCGTCTCTACACCCGCTCGAATCGAAGCACCAGCGCAGCAGAAGTACTTTCCCTCGATCTCTTCCAGGAATACTCCTTCGATCGGCCTTTGAGCTACGGCGCCGACGGCAAGACCAGTCAGCGTGGACCCTACGGGGCCGCACTCCGCTTCACTCCGACCAAAGGGGCGACGGTCGACGCGCGCACCAGCCTGGATGCGATTTCCCACAAACTGCGGTCCTTGTCCCTGTCGACAACCCTCTACCGTACAAGCTATAACACGGGTTTTACCTGGTACGAGGGCTATTCGGCGACCACCGGAGAACGGACTTCTTCTCAGGCCCAGGTGCGCTTCGGATTGAATAAAGCTGACTTTCCCCTCAAATTCGACATGCAGGTGGCCTACGATATCCAGAAACAGAGCATGCAGCAGCAGCGCTTTTCGGTCGGTTACACAGGGAGTTGCTGGGGTGTCCGCGCCGAGTACCGCAACCTCCAGAGCGCCTATTATCCGGCTCGGGATTATCGGATCATCTTCTCGCTCAAGGGAATCGGCGATCTCCCGGTGATCAAGGGCTCCATTTCCCGATAAATCGCCGCTTGCATCTTGGAATGATGTGGTCTAGACTTTCGGCCCCGTCGGGGCGTAGCTCAGCCTGGCAGAGCGCACGGTTCGGGACCGTGAGGCCGGAGGTTCAAATCCTCTCGCCCCGACCATTTTTCTCCCTCTCCCTCAAGTTTTCCCGCAGGCGATCTCCGGGACTCGGCGAATTTTCGCCGTCAAGAAACCAACTTTGAATTGGGCGCACCGCCCGGAACGGGAGCGGGAACGGAGGGCCTGAGCAGGAGCCGCATCCGGGGCCGAGGCCGAAGCCGTACATCCGGCGCCGGAGCCGGGGCGGTCGTGGTTCTTTGGGTGGAGTGTGGGAACGATGATCGCGGTCTCTGTTTCTGAAGCCGGAGCTGTGAGGCGGTGGCAGAAACCTATGCGGTCGTGGGAATTTCGACTACTTCGAGTACGACGCTGCCGGCTCAGCATCGCCTCTCGGGCCTCAGACCCGGCTCCGGATGCGGTTCCTGCTCCTGCTCCGGAACCGGTGTTTCCGCCGATGCCTATCCTGCTCCTGATGGGCGAAAAGGACATGTTGACCGGGGGCTGTTCCTGCACTCCCGGGCGCCCCTGTCGTCGCGGAGTTCCGGTTGATCCGGTTGAGCCGATGCCGGGGAGTTGACAGCGGGGCCTTTGGAAGATAGAGTTCCCATCCCCC
>JANTFG010000408.1 GCA_024763555.1 Thermoanaerobaculales bacterium | reverse complement strand
AAAGGGGGGCGGCGGGAGGTGTTTCGCCTGAAACTTCCACTGGCGCCCTGGCTTGTTTTCAGGATGAAGGCCGAAAAAAAGGCCGTTCTCAACGAGGTTGAATACGGTCTGGACTCCGAGTTGAGTCCGGTAGTCGAGATCAACCCGCGGGAAAGACTCAAGGTGCTCGAAGCCCAGCCCCTCCTCAAGGCGGTCGCCGGCGGAGAGGAGCGAAAGTTCCCCATCAGGGAAGCCGAATTTCAGCTGCTCCTTGGCGATGAAAACGGCGTCGATGAGGAACAGGAAGGAATCCACCTCAAGAGCAATTCCGAAGGGAAACTCCACTGGGAGATTCCGGAACTGAAAGAGGCTTTCGGTGACCTCGGGAGGACCTACTCTCTTTCCGAGGATCGGGGCGAACTGCCGGAAATCGCCCCGACGGAGGCGGCCGAGAAGGCCGTGGGCTTTTTTGAATCGAGCTGGTCCAGGTCGCCCGTTCCGGCGGAAGTTTTCAGCGGCGATCTCGGCAGGCGGATTGAAACCTATCGTTTTGTCCACTCCGAACAGCTCGCCCGGGAGGAAACCCGCGCCTACGAGAAGATCCGCTCATCGATGGAGTTTCTCGGCATCGGCGTTCGCTATGTCATACCTTTCAACCGGGCCTTTTCCGAACAGTTCTCTCCCCTTCTCGGGGTGCTGGGCGACACCTTCTGGGATGTCTTCAACATCGTCTGGAATGTCGGGAACTTCGCCGGAAAGATCTTTGCGGCCCTCGGGAAAGTGGGTGAGAGTATCGCCAAAGGGATTGTTTCCCGGCTCAAGGCCTCGCCCGGCTTTTTCAGCGCCCTGCTCTCCAAGCTGAAGACGGTTTCGTGGGCACTGGAAAAGGTCGCCGGGGGGGTTAGCTGGCTGGGATCGAAGATCTCCGCCTTTGCTGGATTCGTCGCGAAGTATGTTCCCGGCCTGAAGTCCATGGCCGGAAATCTCGGAAAGGAGATCCGGGAGATTCTTGCCCTGTGGCCCGAAATCCAAAAACAGGGAATGCAGAAAATGGCCGGTCTGGTCGTCCTCATCAAGCGCCTGCTGATGGCGGTGGTCGATGCTCTCCGGGCCCTTTTCGACTGCGTGGCCGCACTGATGAAGAAGCTCGCCTTCTGGTTGATCGGCCATGTCGCGGCCGGCCTGAAGATGATGCAGGAGAACTACCTCTCTCTGCTTCGGAATTACGTTAATGTGGAGAGCCTGGAGAAAGCCCTCCGAATCATCTTTCAGGCCTTCGGTAAGCCCGAAGCCTTCAATGTTCTCTGGCAGACGATCTTTGTCCAGTTGGGGAACCTGCTGCAGGGAAAAGTCGAAGAATTTCTTGGAAAGGGGAACTGGACGGGCGCCGCTGCCGACCGGTCGGTTTCGGGCTTCGCGAATTTGAAGCTCTTCAATCCCTCAGCCCAGGCGGCCATGGAGCAACTCTATCTCTCATGCAAGAACCTCGATGTCGGATTGGACTACGAAACAAAACGCAAGGGGGCGACACGAGTAGCGGGTGGGATGAAAGACATCCAGCTCCAATACGAACTGGATTTCATCTATCGGGAAGCCGTCCGGACCTTCGTTGGAAGCATGAAGATTCCGGTCGAGATCGCCCTGGGCGTTGTGATGTTCATCTTCAGTATGGGTACGGGAACCGGACTATACATGGAGCTGTGTACGGCCCTGGAGGTGGCCCTCTCAAGCCTCTCGATCTGGTTTGTCAATGTGCCCCATGCGGTGGGCATATTCATTGGCGCTTATGTCATTCTTCACGCCTATCTTAGCGTCGTGACGGGTCTGGAACACTGATGATTCCCGGAGGCTTCGTCGATCTGAGCCTGCTCATCCCAAGGCTTGAAGCTCTCGCAGGGATTCTCCTGGCGCCTTCGCCCCCGGCGGCCCTTCAGCAGGGAATCGCCGAACAGCTTCGGCAGCTCATCGAGAATATCGCGGCTCTTCCGGGAACGGAGGCAGCTGACACAGCTCTGGGCTGGGTCGGGATCTCGGATGGATCGACCGTCGATGCCCTCCGGGAGGGTGTACAGATTTCGGGAGTCCTGGATGCCGGGGGACGGGTGTTGTGGGCCGACCTCCACGGGGAGGATGGAACGCACTGGCATTGTAGCTTTGAGGCTCTGATGACATCCCCCGATGCGGGCGGTGCCCTTTCAGAAACCCGCGTTCTCATCGAGATTTCCGCTCCCGGAGATTCGGTCTCCTCGACCCAGTTCACCCACGAAGGTCGCGTCGTGGATTGTCTCGATCCGGAAGCCGGGCTCGAAGCCGCCGCCGAGCATCTCCGACAGAGCCTTGAGACCCTGGACGAGGGCGAAGACGGAGAGCTTCCAGGTGACGGAAGTGGACTGGACGGCGAAGAGGGAGCCGGCGCCGCTGATTCCGACGGAGGTTTTGATCTTCCCGGAGGGGCGATGGGCGGGCGGATTCTACGCGGCGCCGTTGCAGGACTCGCGGGAGCTGCCGTCGCAGGGGCCGCCGCTGCGGCTCGAAAGAAGAGAGCCGCGGAATCACCCGAGAGTCCCGAGATCCCACCGGCGGATCCGGTTCAGAGACCGCCGGTTGCTGAGCCCCCACCGGCGCCCGTGTCGGCCTCTCCGGCTCCAGCGCCGGTCGAGCCGGGTCCCGTAGAGTGGCACTACGTCTCGATGGGAGAAAAATACGGGCCGATTGCCGAGTCTGATCTCCGGAAATACCTCGCGGGCGGGAATCTCTCTCCTGACACCCTGGTGTGGCGACCCGGTCTGGAGCAGTGGAGTCCCGCGAGAGAGATCCCGGAGCTTGCGGACTCGGTGCCGCCCGCTCAGCAGCCTCCGCCGGTATCGACTCCGTCTGAGTGGTTCTACCAGAGCGGAGCCGGACAGGCCGGTCCCGTACCAGAGGCACATCTCAAGGCCTGGCTGGCCAATGGACAGCTGTCGCCACAGACTCTGGTCTGGAAGGCGGGCATGC
>JANTFG010000407.1 GCA_024763555.1 Thermoanaerobaculales bacterium | reverse complement strand
CCACTCGGGCGCTGCATTCTTCGGGTTTCTCAGTTTGACTGAGGAGCGCCCGATCTTCAGGTGATAGCGGTGGGAGACAGCCATCGCGATCTCGGGGGCCTTCTGACGGCAGATTTCGATGCCGCCCGAGGGGCCTTCCGCGTCCAGGCCTTCGCTGAGTTCCTTCAGCAGGCCGGATCCGAGGTCACGGATGGCCAGCATTGAAACTTCGAGTTGAGCCTTGAGCTGAGGGCTCATTTCCCCCTTTTCAAGCGGTGTCCACGCTGCCTTCCGGGGAGCTGCTTCAGGGGTCCCGGACGGTCGGTTACATCCCGCTGTGAAGAGAAAAAGAGCGATGATTGAGATCGAAAAAATGTGAGTTCTCATTTTGACCTCCGTTCTGATCAACAGGAGAGGAAGTGTGGTCATTCCACTGAATTCTGAACGGGGTTTGGACGATGTTTACGGGCCAGGGGAAAAGGCGAAGGCAGGGGAAGAGAGCGACGGCGAATACCGCTGACCCGTCCTTTCATCGGGGATGCGACAATTCCGAACATCGCCTGCCACATACCGCCGACCTCGAGATCAGGTTCTCGGTCAGGGCCGCCGTGAGGGGAACGCCATTGACCGAAAAGCCCGCCATCCAAGGGCAGGGGAAGACTCGCCCTTTGGAAATTCCCCCCATTGGGTTCCCTGCGTCCTTGCTATCCAGGGAGGCCTTTCAACGCATGTTCATGCGTTGAAATCCCGGGATAGTTGGAATATTCTCAGGTCATGATAAGGAAGACTCAATGACTGGAGACATCCGGCGAATGACCGCTGGCGGTCTCCCTTTCCCCTGG
The DNA here is from genome assembly GCA_024763555.1 of Thermoanaerobaculales bacterium. Lineage (GTDB taxonomy): Bacteria > Acidobacteriota > Thermoanaerobaculia > Thermoanaerobaculales > Sulfomarinibacteraceae > JANTFG01. The sequence goes on along the minus strand of JANTFG010000407.1, from coordinate 2,158 downwards.
AATGGAGCGCTCGTTGGACCTTCGCGTTCTCAGTCCCCGAGGAAAAATACTGGAGCAGAATCCGCTTGGAGGAAAAGATGAAGTACCGAAACTGTGTGACCCTTTTTGTGTGTGTGGTTCTCGCGATCTCGAGTGGCGTTGGAGCCGCTGTTTTCACCGCCGGGCCCGGTGGCGCCTATTCCACGATTCAAGGGGCGATTGACGCGGCCCTTGCGGCCGGCGGCGACAACTACATCAAGGTCCGGGCCGAAAGCTACGATGAAAGTCTGTCGATCCCCGACACGATGATTTCCGGAAGCCTGACCTTCCTGGGGGGCTGGGACATATGGTTTGCCGCCAGGAATTCCGATCCCGCGAGCACGACCATCCACCCCTCGGGCGACGCCTCTGCCGTCGTCGTTGAGCATGTCGGCGGTGTGGTCCGCTTTGACGGCATGACCTTCACCGGGGAGAGGACCGGCGGGTATGGAGGTGGCGTGTACGCCCAGATTAGGGGTTTCTCAGAACTCTATTTCGACCACTGCGTGATCCGGGATTCAACCAGTGGATATGCCGGCGGCGGCGCCTACATCAAGGTTCTGGAAAATGCGGTCCTGGAGATCCTCGACTGTGAAATCATCAATAACTCGGTGGTCAACGTCAACGGGGGAATCGGAGGGGGGATCTACCTCTACCACAACGCGGGGTCAACAGTTAACATCTCCTGGTCTTCCATCCGAGACAACAGCGTGGCGGCCGGGGGCAGCTCAAACGCCAAAGGCGGGGGTTTATTTCTCGAGATGTGGGGTTACCGTTTCAATATGCTTGACTGCGAACTCTCGGGCAACGCTCTGGGTTCGAGCACCGGTGATCGACAGGGTTCAGAGGCGTATCTTAAGGTGTCGCAATTCCCGGATCTCTACCAATACGTCGAACTCCGCAGGAATCGGTATTCTTCGACCGGAAGTATCGGCAGTGCGAGCATGCTCGAGGTTTTCTCCAATCCGAGTAATTCTCAGGTTGCGACGATGATTACGGACTCGTGGTTTTCCGGGGGTGCCGGCGCCGGCATCGATGTGGAGATGTACAACGGAGGCTCGTTCATGGCGGCCAATAACACAGTGACCGAGTGTGGGGGTGTTTCCATCAATCTCCAGAGTGACGGTTCTCAGGGATCGAACGCGATCGATATCTGTTACGGTGTTTACTGGAACAACGGGACGGACACCCCCACGACGCCGGCGGGAACAACCCATAGCAACCTGATTGGAACGGACCCGCTTTTCGTCGATCCCGCGGGTGGGAACTATCGTTTGCAGGCTTCTTCCCCGGCCATCGACGTCTTTACCGATTATCCGGCGTGGGATTTTTCCGACATTGATCTCCACAACACCGATCGCAGAATCGGCTCGAGGGTCGATTGCGGAGGATCCGAGTGGGGCGGGATCTTCGGCGATGGATTCGAGGTCGGCACGACGCGGGTGTGGTCCTCGGCACAGTAAACACAGTAGGCCGTGAGGCCCGTCGACCTGAAGACTCCGGACGGCGCCACGGACCGCGCCCAAGCCCTGCTCGATCAGGTCCCTCAGGACCTTGAGGGTCACGAGGATCCCGTGTCTCTCATCTTGATCGAGTATGTCCGGCACCTGAGGGCCGAAATGTATTGGCGGACACGCCCTTAGGGCTCGCGCAAAAATAACTTTGGGTTTTCGCATCCCAGCTACACTGCATCTTCGACTTTTCCTCAATCGCGAAATACTCAACGTAGGGACGACTACGCCTCGGATTTCTCCCAATCGGAAAAGCCAAATCTACAGCACATCTGGGCGCGCAAATCCGGAAGTTATTTTTGCGCGAACCCTTAGGGGTATCGGGAAGGGCGCTTCATCTCCGTCTTACTCCAGAGGGAGGAGAATTCGCCGTCTCAGCCTGGAGGCACCCGCGCTTGACTTCATCGACAGGTGGGATCAGTCCGGACCCGTCTCGGGGATGCTCCCGGCATCTTTCAGGTCGCTGTCCTCCACGCATGTTCCGTACTCCGAGTTCAGGGTCGTCTCTTTCTCCTCCCCCTTCCGCCCGTCGGTGTATGATGTCCGGATGAAAACACTTGGCGAACGGATTCCCTCAGGTGGGATCAAAGACGTAGATTCAATACTCGAGCTTTTCCTCTCCTGGTGTC
>JANTFG010000406.1 GCA_024763555.1 Thermoanaerobaculales bacterium | reverse complement strand
GCAGCACCACGCTACTCCACCGGTTATTTCACGCTTCGGAACCGAATCTCGATCCTCGTCGAGATGTACGCCTACGCCCCCTTCGAAGATCGGGTCAAGGCAAATTATGCCTTCCTCGTCGAACTGCTCCGGGAGGTCGCCCGCGCCCCGGAAGCGCTTCACCGAGCCGTTGCAGAGGCGGATACTGCGGAGATCACCAGGGGTCGGGGGTCGGCAGAGCCTTCTGAAGTCGTGCTGCGCTGGAAGACCTCGGAACATCCAGACCGCATCTCTTTTCCAGTCTGCGGCTGGACAAAGGAAGTCTCCACGGCAACGGGGCACGAGTATGCACGCTACCACTGCTCAGACGAGGATGAGCCGATCGAAGTCCCGTGGTATCACCGGCCGGAAGCTCAAATTTCCGTCGCGCGGCCGAAAGGCTACCTCCTGCTTCCCGGCTGGCCGATGATCGAGAGCCGTCTCATCGAACACGGGCTCCAGCTCTTTCGAATCGGCAGGGATGTGAAGCTGTCCGCCGAGTCCATCCACGTTGAGAAACCCAGGCTCGCAGGGAATTCCTACCAGGGCCAGGTCCGACTCGAAGATTTCTCGACCGAGCGAAAGAAAGAAACAAGAACTTTTCCGGTCGGCAGTTTGTGGATCCCCGCGAATCAGCCGGATTTCGAAATTGCCGTTCAGCTCCTTGAACCCGAGGCCCCGGATTCGCTGCTGCAATGGGGTTATCTCCACTCCGTTTTCGAGCGAAAGGAATATATCGGTCAAGCAGAGCTGGAACTCCTGATCCGGGAAATGCTCAAAGACCCCGAGATAGCTCGCAAGTGGGACGAGGTGAAACAGAAGATCACACCCGGCGAGGCTTATCTCTGGTGGTATTCCAGGACACCCTACTGGGATTCGACCATCGGCGAACTTCCCTACGCCCGGGTCATGAGCATCCCCAGCAATTTACTGACGGAAAAACTGGAACTCGACTGATTTCGAATGGCCAGGGGAGAAAGCTCCGCGCCCTGGGGACCCCTCGGATCCGCACTCGAGGCCTTCCATCGGGGTCGGATGGATGCCACCATCAGGATCGAGTCCGACGTATTCGAGACCGAGGATGTTCCGGCCCGCGACTATTACCGTCCGCTCGAAGACCCTCTCCCCGCACTTGAGACTGAGGCCCTTCGCTGTTGCCGCGGCGAAGTCCTCGATCTCGGCGCCGGCGCAGGTCGCCACAGCCTCGAATTACAGAGACTCGGCCTGCGCCCCCTCGCCGTGGACATCTGCCCTCAAGCGGTCGAAATCATGAGGAAGAGAGGGGTCAAGAGGAGTCAATGTCTGGACTTTCTGGAGTATCTTGAAGGAAGCTTCGACAGCATCCTCATGCTGATGAACGGCATCGGCCTCGCCGGCAGGCTGGACAAGCTTGGCCCGATACTCCGGTTTCTCAGCTCCCACCTTCAACCCGACGGCCAAATTCTCTGTGACGCATCTTCCTTCTCCGATGGCGTAGATCCGGAACAACTCAGACAGCTGAAGGAGGGTGCACGGGGCCGGGTCGAATCGGGAGAGGTCTGGTTCCGCCTGGGTTTCGACTCGCAACTCGGCAGCTGGTATCCCTGGCTCTTTCCATCCGCCGCCGCACTCAGGCAAAGCTGCTCAGAAAGCGGGCTTAAGATGAAGATTCTCTCCCATGGCGCCCGGGGCGCCTACCTGGCCCGGATCACGCGGCGCTGAAGGCCTGGATTTTCCGCGACACGCATTCCATCTATACTGAGACGATGGATATCCTCATCGGCCTCGGCGGGAACCTGGGAAGCGTTCGGGAGAATTTTTTCCAGGCCTTGGCTCTGTTGAATGATTGGGATTTCTGCGAAGTCCTTCAGATTTCCTCCCTCTACCGAAGCGCGCCGATCGGCCCGGATCAACCGGACTATCTCAATGCGGCTGCCCTGCTTCGGATCTCCGTTGACCCGAGAAAACTCCTCGTAAAATGCCTCCGAATCGAAGAGAAATCGGGCCGGGATCGGGTGCAGGAGGGACGCTGGGGGCCCAGAACGCTGGACCTTGACCTGCTGCTCGCCCCCAATATCATCTGTGCCGGACCCCACCTGAACCTGCCCCATCCCCGTCTTCACGAGAGAGCCTTCGCCCTGAGGCCTTCGGCCGAAATTGCAGGAGACTGGATCCACGCTTTCCAGGATCTGAGTCTCAGAAGCCTGGCCGACCGGGAGGAGATCGCCACACAGGACATTCGTCGTCTGAAAGACGAGACGTGGAAGCAATTCCTGGCTGAGATCGGCGTTTGAGCGGGTTTCGCGCCCCTGAGCTATCCACCTTCCGAATCAGTCAGTTTCAGCCGGCTGAGCCTGCGACACTGAAAGGCATCGCTCCTCCAAATACGAAATCCCGCCGCAGCGGGATTTCGTTGTAGCGGGTGTGCCCGCTCGGGCCTTTTCAGTTTTTCACGCGGCTGTAAGGTCCGGCCAAAACCCGCGGTCCCTTTGGACTCTTTCAATATGGTTCCCGGAACCCATTTTGTCAAGGCCTGAATCCGCTCAAAGAAGCCCAAAGGCATCCGCTCCGGCGCGGGTTGCGGATCGGGCTCCGGCCCCGGTTTCGGCCTTCCGCTCCGGTCCCGGATCCGGCTCCGGCTCCGGTCTTCGGTACCTGCTCCCTCCCCTGCCCCGGTCCGTGGCCCCGGCTCACCCTCAAGAAACAGCGCGCTCCTCCTCCATCGTCGGAGAGGCGGACAGGATGTCCCGGAGCATCTCGCCTTTGAGAACCGGTTGTCGAAGCAGTGCTTCAACAAGCTCTTCGATAACATCCCATTCACGACAAAGCACACGGACAGCCTCCGCCTCCGCCGCCTCCAGCAGAGGCATCACATCCTCGGGTTCAGGCACCAGCTTCAAAGCCAACCGCACTGCCTCATTGAGGTCCTCTTTCGCGTGATCATCCCGCACCCTTGAGAAGCGGATCGACTCGGCTGCCCGCCCGGCCA
>JANTFG010000405.1 GCA_024763555.1 Thermoanaerobaculales bacterium | reverse complement strand
CTACGGTTCTTCAAAACTGAATGAAAAGGGTTCAGGGTTGGAGAACGCGCGTCCCACCTGCCCGGAAAGACAAAGGAGGAGAATATGAGAAAGATCGTTGGAGGCTTTTTGGGCTTCATGCTGGTTTGTTCGGGTGTGGTGATGGCCGGGGACGAAGCTGCCGCACCGGAGAAATTGTGGGAGAGTTCTGCCGGGCTTTCCTTCCTCTCGACGAGCGGCAACTCGGACACGGAGAGTTTCGGGCTGGACATCAAGGCGGTCCGAAAACCCACGCCATGGGGATTGGAGTTCAATGCGAATTTCAACAGGGCTGAGAGTGACAGCGTCCTGACGGCGGAGCGCTATTTCGCGGGGATCCGCGGGACCCGTGCCCTCAATGAGAGGTGGACTCTTTTTGCCGGTCTCAGCGGGGAAAAGGACGAGTTTGCCGGTTTTGATTTCAGAACAGTGATCGAGGGCGGTGGTACCTACAAGGCCATTGATTCCGAGAAGACCTTTCTCAGTTTCGACGGCGCGCTGACCTACACCGACGAGGATCGACTGGAACCCAATCCCGACGAGAGTTTCATGGGGGCGCTGGCCGCCATGCACTTTGTCTGGAAGTTCTCGCCGACCGCCAGCCTGAGCCAGGACCTGAGCTATTTCCCAAACTTCGACACCAGTTCCGACTGGAGGGCCGAGTCGATCACGGCGCTGCAGGCATCAATGACTGAAAAACTGGCAGTTCGCCTGAGTTACGAGATGCGTTATCGCAATGACCCCATCGGCGATGCCGATGACACCGATACAACGACCAAGGCCTCCCTGGTCCTGAATTTCTAGGAGACTTCCAATGGATTTTCAAAAGATTTCTGAAATCGGGCTCGGCTACCTGATGCACTACGGACTGAGCGTCATCGGCGCCATTCTTCTGCTGATTGTCGGCAGAATCGCGGCCGGGATCGGCCGAGGGATCACCGTCAAGGCCCTTGAGAAACGTAAGACCGATCCGGCCCTCGTTCCCTTCCTCTCGAAGGCCGTCTACTATCTGATCTGGACGGTGGTGCTGATTGCCGTCCTGGGACTCTTCGGGATTCAGACGGCTTCGCTGGTCGCCGTGCTTGGTGCCGCGGGTCTCGCCATTGGTCTGGCCCTGCAGGGGACGCTCTCCCATTTTGCGGCAGGAGTCATGCTTCTGATCTTCCGGCCCTTCACGATCGGTGACTTCGTCGAAGCTGGAGGCGCCGTCGGAAGTATTGAGGAGATCGGACTCTTCGGGACCACGGTCAAGACCCCGGATAACGTCAAAATCATCGTTCCCAACGGTCTCATCTGGGGCGGCAAAATCAGTAATTACAACGGCTATGAGACCCGTCGCATCGATCTCGTCGTGGGGATCTCCTATGATGACGACATTCAGAAGGCCATCGACACCATCGAGGCCCTTCTCGACGCCGATTCCAGGGTCCTCAAGGACCCCTCGCCGACGGTGGCGGTTTCGAATCTTGGAGACTCTTCGGTTGACCTCATTGTCCGGCCCTGGTGCGCGGGCGCTGATTACTGGCCGCTTCGCGCGGATCTGACGCGTGCTCTCAAGGAGCAGCTGGAAGGCGCCGGATGCTCCTTCCCCTATCCCCAGCAGGATGTCCACATGTTCCAGTCGGTTCAGTAAATCCAGACTTCGATTGAAAGCAGGCCCCGGGGTTTTCCCCGGGGCTCTTTCAGATCTCGACGAGATGCACGAGATTGGTCGTACCGGCGGCTGCAATCGGGAGCCCGGCTGTGACGACAACCTGTTCTCCCGGCCGGGCCAGGCCCTGTTCGCGGCAGATGCGGGCGGCCAGGTCAAAGATCTCATCGGTTGTTGTAAAGCGCTCCGTCAAAACGGGGACGACACCACGGGAGAGACTCAGCTGGCGGCTGACGTCTGCCGAGGGTGTGAGGCCGACGACGGGGACTTTCGGGCGAAAGCGGGCGATCTGCCGTGCAGTGCTTCCGGAGCTTGTGACGGCGACGATGACTCTGGCCTCCGTATCCCGGGCCAGCACACAGGCGGCCCGGGCGATTGCCGGGGCCGTCGTTTTCGATAGAAGCCGCTCGTCCAGCTCATCCCATCCGGACCCGGCGGATTCGGTCACACCCGCGATCCGCGCAAGCATCCCGACGGACTCGACAGGATATTTGCCGACGGCGCTTTCCTCGGACAGCATGACCGCATCGGTGCCGTCCAAAATCGCGTTGGCCACGTCGGAGGCCTCGGCGCGGGTCGGCCGGGGAGAGTCAACCATCGAGCGGAGCATTTGCGTGGCGGTGATGACCGGTCGGGCCATCCGTCGTGCCGTATCGATGATCCTCTTCTGGATCAGTGGGACCTCCTCGATGGGCATCTCGACACCGAGATCACCACGGGCCACCATCACCGCATCGACCCGTCCGAGGATGGCTTCCAGTCGTTCGACGGCCTGGGGTTTTTCGATCTTGGCAAGGAGCAGCGGCCGGATACTCAGATCCTCCCGCCCGAGAATTTCAAGGACGGGGTCGAAATCCTTTTCGTGCCGGACGAAGGAAAGGGCCACCATATCGACGCCTTCGGCGACACCCATTTCAAGATCCCGGCGGTCCTTTTTTGTCAGGGAGGGGATCCGAAGTTCCGAGCGTGGGAGGTTGACCCCTTTGTGGCTGGCGATGGCGCCTCCCACGAGAACACGGCAGCGGAGGGCCTCTCCGCTCAATTCCAGGGCTTCCAGTTCGACCATGCCATCGGCCAGGAGGATCTTCTCACCCGGATGGACATCCTCGGCGAGCCAGGGATAGCGGATGGGCAGTCGGGATGATCCGGGCATTTCAGCCGATTGCGGGCCCTCCCCGGGATCGAGGGCCAGCGGCAGTAATTCGATCTCCTCACCCGGTTTCAGCTCCCGAGACTCTCCCGGAATCTCGCCGAGCCGGATCTTCGGCCCCTGGAGATCCTGGAGAATCGCGATGGGGCGATCAACTTCGGCAGCGATTTTTCGG
>JANTFG010000404.1 GCA_024763555.1 Thermoanaerobaculales bacterium | reverse complement strand
CGCTCACGCCCTCTTCTTCCCCCATGGCCTCGGCCATATGATGGGACAGGATGTCCATGACATGGAGGATCTCGGCGATCTTGTGGGCTATGCCGAGGGCGAGAAGCGCTCCACCCAGTTCGGTCTGGGCTTTCTCCGCCTGGCAAAGAAGCTCGAACCGGGATTCGTCATCACCATCGAACCGGGAATCTACTTCGTTCCGGCACTGATCGATCAGTGGCGCGAGGAAGGCCTTCATCGGGACTTCATCCGCTACGAGGCGCTCGACGACTACCGCGGATTCGGGGGAATCAGGATCGAGGATGATGTGCTCATCACCTCGGATGGCGCCCGGGTTCTCGGCCCCGGCATCCCCAAGACCGTTGAAGATCTCGAAGCGAGTATCGGGGCGTGAGTCCGGAACTCCCGATCGGGATCCTCTCGGACTCGCATTCGCAGCTTCAGAGGTTGAGAAACCTGGCAGGGCTGATGAAATCGCGGGGAGTCGAGACCCTGATTCACTGCGGAGATATCACCGCGCCCGCCGCCGTTGAGAGCCTGCGGAACTTTGATGTTCACTGGGTTTTCGGCAACTGCGACTGGGATCGGGGGCCGCTGGAGCGAAGCATGCGGAGGTGCGGGCATCACTGCCATGGCATTCGCGGCGAAGTCAGCTTGGGCGGGAAAATTCTGGCATTCACCCATGGAGACCGCCTGAGCCTGCTTCAGTCCATGATCCTCGATCCCGAAATCGATCTGGTGATTCACGGTCACACTCATGAAAAGAGGGATGTGATTCTCGATGGGGGACGGGTGCTCTGTCCGGGGGCGCTGATCCGGGTTGCGACTCCCACTGCGGTGATTCTCAAGATTCCCTCGATGGAGGCCGAGTTCGTGGAGATCGGAGACGAGTCCCCGGGAGAATCATCCGGACATGGAAGTCCCGCGTGAATTACCTCGGAGAGATCTCCTGTCTCTCGGCGGCCCTGTGCTGGGCCGTTGCGGTGACGATCTTCCGGGGTCCGATCGGAAACTACGGCGCCCTGGCGGTCAACCTCTTCAAATGCCTGCTCGCAACAACGGCCCTCGGGATCACGGTCTTTCTCAGCGGTCAGGGGCACTGGCTGGTCGATGCACCCCATCAGGAAGTCCTGTGGCTTGTGATTTCCGCCCTGGTCGGCCTGGTGCTCGGGGACAGTGCCCTCTTTGCGGCCGTCCGAAGGATCGGCGGACATTCGACCCTGCTCCTGCAGACGCTGGCTCCGGTCTTTGCCGTCTGCCTGGCCGTGATCCTGGGTGAGCGACTGAAGAGCCTGCAGTGGCTGGGAGCGCTGATCATCATGGTGGGCGTCATCATGGTGGTGAACTCGAAGAAGGGCGATGGAGTTTCCGGCGCCGTCACCGGCTCGGGAATCGCCTTCGGCCTTCTTGCAGCCTTCGGCCAGGGTGTGGGAGTCGTCCTTTCGAAAATGGGGATGGCGAGCGTTCCGGCGATTCCAGCGACTCTGATCCGACTCCTGGCGGCCGCGGTTGGGATGATGATCCTGCTGGGATTTTCAAGAGGATTCGGCGAATTTTCTTCGCTGCTTCAATCGGCCCCGGCTCTGCGTCGGGTGGTGCCGGCGACCCTGATTGGAACCTATATCGCCATGATGCTGATGATGTTCGGCGTTTCGCTGGCCCCCGCTTCGATCGCGGCCGTTCTCCTCTCGATGCCCCCGGTCTTCAGCCTGGGAGTTGAGTTCGTCGTCGATCGCCGGCGCCCGAGTCGGGGAGCGCTGGTGGGTACGCTGGTCTCAGTTTTCGGCGTGGCTATTCTGAGCCTGGCGGGCTGATCCGAGAGGAAAAAGCAGGAGCAGGGGCCGCGTACCGATGCAGGAGCAGGATCCGGAGCAGAAACCAGAGCCGGAGCCGGAACCGGAACCGGGGCCGGAGCCGCACATCCGGAGCCGATGCCGGAGCCGGGGCGGCCGTGGGTCTCTGAGCGGAATACCTGGGATGGGCACAACCTTGGTATCCCGAGTCGTAGGGGGGCCAGAGCCGGGGGGTGGTCGCCAAAACCGATGCGGTCGTGGGATGTTTCGACCACTTCGAGTGTGGCCATGCCGCGTGAGCTTCGCCTCTCGGGCCTCAGGCCCGGCTCCGGATGCGGCTCCTGCTCCTGCAGAATACCGGGACGGTTCGCCTCAACGCAACCAACAGCGCAAATACCTTAATACAAAGTTTTCCTTGACCTCAGCCGACCGACAGCGTATAACGCGCGCGGCATCGGGGGCCGCTCGACTGAATCGTCGGTCACGGGTCCCCTTTTCAGACGATTCAGGAGACGAAGGAGATCATCATGAGCAAGGAATTCAACGCGTTCGAAATGGCCCAGCAGCAGTTTGATGCCGTGGCCGACAAACTCCAGCTGGACGAGGGGATGCGCGAGCTTCTCCGCTGGCCCCAACGTGAGTATCACTTCACCATTCCCGTTCGTATGGATGACGGGAAGATCAAAGTTTTCAAGGGTTTCCGGGTGCAGCACTCCGACTCCCGTGGTCCCTGCAAGGGTGGTATTCGCTTCCATCCCCAGGAGACGATCGATACGGTTCGTGCATTGGCAACGTGGATGACCTGGAAATGCGCCGTGGTCGACATTCCCCTGGGTGGCGGTAAGGGCGGAGTCATCTGCGATCCCCACGACCTCTCAGCCCGGGAGCAGGAACAGATCTGCCGCGGTTGGGTCCGCCAGATTGCCCGCAACGTCGGCCCGGTCCAGGACGTTCCCGCACCGGACGTCATGACCAACCCCCAGCACATGGTCTGGATCATGGATGAGTACGAGAAGATCGCCGGTGGTCATTACCCCGGATTCATCACCGGCAAGCCGGTTGAGTTGGGTGGTTCGCTGGGTCGCACCGAGGCGACGGGTTACGGCGTGATGTACACCGTCCGCGAGGCCTTCAAGAGGATGAATATGCCGATCAAGGGCCTGCGCGCCTCGATTCAGGGTTTTGGAAACGTGGCGCAGTTTGCCGCCAAGCTCTTCATCGAGATGGGCGGAAT
>JANTFG010000403.1 GCA_024763555.1 Thermoanaerobaculales bacterium | reverse complement strand
TTCGCCTATGATTCGATCGGTGCGATCGTCACCACCCTGGTCAAGGTCCTCGGTGTTCCACGGAGCGCGATCGGGACGACCTACACGGTCTACAGCATTGCGGCGATTGTCTCGGTTTTTCTCGGAGGCATCCTGATCGACAAGATCGGAACCCGGGCCGCGACCATGATCTTCGCGGGACTGGTGGTGGTCGGCGCGGTGATCGTCGCATTGTCCCATTCGATCGAGCTCATCTACGTCGGACGTTTCATCTTCGGGGCGGGATCGGAATCTTTGGTGGTCGCCCAGAGTGCCATCCTGGCTCGCTGGTTCAAAGGCAAGGAGTTGGCCCTGTCCTTCGGCGTCGCCCTGACCATCTCCCGCCTGGGCACCCTCTTTTCCTTCAACACCGAGGAACTGATCGCCAACAAGTACGGGGGTTACAAAGCTGCTCTCTGGGCCGCGGTCATTCTCTGCGTGGTTTCTCTCGGCGCGGCGCTGATCTACTGGCTGATGGATCTGCGCGGTGAAAAGGTGTTGGAACTGGAGGACGCCGGCGCCGAGGACAAGGTCGTGCTCTCTGATATCCGCAAGTTTCCGGCCTCCTTCTGGTATGTCGCCCTGCTCTGCGTCACCTTCTACTCGGCCATCTTCCCCTTCACCGCCCTTTCGACGGATTTCTTCCACGATAAGTGGGGAATTCCTCTCACCGCCGGACCTCCCGCCGGTTTCCTCTCCCAGGTTTTCTATAACATCACCCACATGTTCTCCACGGCCGGCGGGACAACAACGATCATCATTGCCGCCTCAATGTTCCTGGCGCCCTTCGCGGGTCAGCTCGTGGACAAGATCGGCAAGCGGGCTTCCCTGATGGTGCTCGGTTCGCTGCTGATGATTCCCAGCTACCTGATCATGGCCTTCACGACCACCGAACCCCGTTGGCCCATGATGATGCTCGGTGCGGCTTTTGTTCTCGTCCCGGCGGCGATGTGGCCTGCGGTTCCGCTGATCGTCCGCAAGGAGATGGTGGGCTCCGCCTTTGGCCTGATCACGATGATCCAGAACATTGGATTGGCCCTCTTTCCCTACCTCAACGGGAAACTGCGGGATGTTACCGGCGGCTATACCTCGAGCATGGTGATGTTCGCCTGTCTAGGCGTCGCGGGTCTGGTTTTCGCATTTCTGCTGTTGCGGGCGGATCGCCATGAGGGCGGCGCCCTGGAAAATCCCTGAGGCGGGAACAAGAACGAGCCGGCCGGCATTCGCTCGGCTTGGTGTGAAAGGGTAGGGTTTCCTGTTGCCGGGACCCTCCCGGGAATGACTTTCGGACCCTTGGCCTGAGGCCTTGATGATGTGCGGATTTCAGGGCCGCAGGGGAGGCGGCAGAGATCGAGTTCCAGCAGGGCAGGCTGGAATCAGTTGCGGAAGACCTCCAACTCCACCTCGGTGATCGCACGATAGTCCCGGGCGTTTCCAGTGCAGAGTACTTTCTTATGTTCCGTTGCCGTGGCGGCGATCAGGGCATCGGGTACGCCGAGATTGGAACTCAGGGCGTATTCCTCGAGATAGATCGAGGCGCGATGACCAATATTCTCGGAAAGCGGGACGATCTGGAATCCAATGTCGACCAAAAATGCCTTGATGAGGCGAAGTTCTTTCCTGTTCCGGGCGCCCTGTAATAACTCCATATAGCTGATGACTGAGAGATCCAGTCGATCGGCCTCGTCGATGGCAGTTGCCGCATTTTTGTTCCCGCGGAGAACCCATATGACGACGTCGGTATCAAAGAGCATCAAATCGTCCCTGTCGAAGCTCACGGACAAATACTGAAGGATCAGTCATATCCGGACGGTCGCCCCACATACCGAAGGCCTCATGCTCGGCAGCGGCAATCCGCCGTTCATCCCTGATCGGCTCGATCGAGGCCACGGGAGTGCCGCGGTGGGTCAATGTGACCGACTCATTCCGTGCGATCGCATCAAGAATCGTCTTCGGGTTTCGCCTCATGTCCATGACGGTCGCTTTCATCCTGACACCCCCATTGAGCTGCACACTTTAAGTATGCAGTTGTGTCGGGCGCCTGTCAAGTGTCGGGCCCCTGGCGTCTCTGGCTGCGGCGTCCGGCCGGCGATGCTTCGGCAAGCCGGAGAGGCCCCGCCCAAACTCTCTCCCATCCCTGAAGGCATCCTCGGCATTTTCCGGTATAGTACGGCTTCCCGGAGGGCGATGGGATCGGAGCGTCCTGGGAACGTTGGAGGGCAGCAGATGGCAACCTATCGCGAGGCAGGGGTCGATATCGATGCGCAGGATCAGGCACTGGCGCGGATCAAGGAGATGGTGAAGAGGACCTATACGCCCGGCGTCCTTTCGGAGCAGGGCGCATTCGGCGGCCTCTTCACGATGCCTTCGAAGATGAAGAATCCGGTACTGGTCTCCTCAGCGGACGGCGTCGGCACCAAACTGAAGATTGCCTTCATGACGGGTCGCCACGACACGGTGGGGAGGGATCTGGTCCAGCACTGCATCAACGATATCCTCGTGCAGGGCGCCCTCCCCCTCTTCTTCCTGGACTACCTCGCCACGGGGCGCCTCGATCCGGAGGTGGCCGCCGCCGTGATCTCCGGCGTGGCCGGGGGCTGCGTCGATGCGGGCGTGGCCCTGCTCGGTGGAGAAACCGCCGAAATGCCGGGCTTCTATTCCGAAGGAGAATACGATCTCGCGGGTTTCATCGTCGGGGTCGTGGAAAAAAAGAAAATCCTCGACGGCTCGAGGGTTCGCCCGGGGGATGTTTTGATCGGCCTGGCCTCGGACGGACTCCATACCAACGGCTATTCCCTGGCTCGCCACGTGCTCTTTGAAAAGATGGGCCTGGGAGTCGAGGATCGGCCCAAAGAACTTGGTGCGACGATCGCCGACGAGCTGCTGAAGCCGCATCGCTGTTATCTCAACGCCTTATGGCCCGAGCTGGAGAAAAACCGCATTCACGCCATGGCCCATATCACCGGGGGTGGCCTTGTCGATAATCTCCCTCGTGTTCTTCCCGAGGGCTGCCGGGC
>JANTFG010000402.1 GCA_024763555.1 Thermoanaerobaculales bacterium | reverse complement strand
CAGGCCCAGCTGAGTATTCTCCGGCGCACCCCTGCGGTCGACGTAAAGGAGACTGGAGACCGCATCAAAAAAGACCCCTTCAGCCTTCCTGTGGAGATGCGCAATCGTTGCCTGGAATTCAAAGTCAATCACCGAGGGCCCCAGGACTTCCACCTCCGGATATCGGCGGAGGACCGCGGCGGCCTCCTGCATCAGACGGCTGAACTCCGAGGGTCTCCAGACCCCCCACTTACTCCTGTTGACCGCCTGGCAGAGTTGAAAAGAGCGTCCCAGGGGAATGAACAGCTCGGCAAGGGTCTCGATCGATGCCCTCCAGCGTTCCGGATCGCGCACCAGCTCCCGATTCTGAGGCAGAGAGAAGGCCAAATCATAACCCTTCTCCCTGAGGACCCTCGCCAGGTGTAACTCGTCGGAGTGATCTTCGTCCCACGGATGAAGGCGGATCAGGAGGTGCCGGACTCCAAGCTCATCGATCGCCTTCACATGCTCATCGAAGATCTCCGGCATGGGCCGAAGTGCGAGACCGATTCCATCAAATCTGATCGACCGCTCGCAGCATTTCAGTTCCCGGAAACGGCGGTAGATCGCCGGCAGGGCGCCCAGTACGCGCACATAATCCGCAACATGTTCCGGTGCATCGGCCATCCGAATCCTCATCTTCTCCCATTTCCCCGCGTGCTGATGGGGCTGGTCCGACAGACGATCCCAGACGATCCGATCCCTTCCTGAGGCATTCCTTTCCGCGGGCGGTATGTGGGCATGGTGCTTGCCGCCCCGGGGCGCCTCGACCCGCGCCTTCCGCTTCCGGACGAGATTCTTGATCTGATGCTTGAGAATATAGCCGCGGACCGAGGCGCGGAAGAGCCAGTGTTTCGGATGCCATGGCGGCGGGCATTCACCCCAGTAGCCCTCGAGGAAGGCGCGGCGGTCCTTTCCCCGGACGACCGGCAGACGGCAGATATCACGGCTCCTCCGCCAGAGACCGGGGCGGACTCCGACCCGCATCCGATTGGTATCAACGAGATAGAGTTCGTATTCTCCTTCCCCCGCGGGATGGGCGAGAATATTTCCCATCGAAAGATCCCGGTGAACGAGGCCGCCATCGTGCATCTTTCGGGCCAGTCCCGCAATCTGCGCCAGGAAGGCGTCCGATTCGACCTCGGGAAAGACAGCGTCATCACCCGCGTCGTTGAGGATCCTGAAGAAATGACGCACTTCCCATACCGGACTGAGCAGCACCGTAACAAACCAGGAATTTCCCTCCGACTCCCGGCTCTCGATCAGTGCCAGGGGCTCGGGGGTCTTCAGACCAGCCTGATGGATCGCGACGGCGCCATTCCACGATCGCGTGGCCTTCGAGCCCTTGAACTTCCGTTCCAGCCGCTTCCTCAGGCCATGGTTCCGGAACTGCTTGACCACGACCGGAATCTCCTTTTCACCGATCGAAAGTCGGGCTTCGTAGAGGTAATTCCTTCCCCAGTGGATCGTCCGTGTGGCGGAAGCCGGATCCAGGATCCGCCGCAGTCCGGTCTCGACCAGCCCGGCATCCAGCCCGGGCGCAAGCTGACCGTGGAGATCCTCCCAGTCAAAAGGCCGGGCGGGTTGTCCGGGGATCCACAGAGAAGAAACTCCAGCCATCATAACCCGGACATCATCCATGTATTTTCAAAAAACCACAAGCGGGAAAGCCTCTGGATCTGTGGTCGCCTCGGCCCTGGACGCCGGTCTCGTCTCGCTCAGGTCGTCCTGCCCTGCGGCCTTCGCTGGAAACCGCACGGAAGCTGATTGGGAAACCTGATCAAAGATCGCCGCTACGTCCTTTCCGGGTGCGAAGGACTTCAAAAAGAGTATACTCTGCGCCGGATGGAGGATTGATGCCCCTGAACGTCTCTGAAATCGCCCGTCTCCTCGATCTCCCTGCAGCCACGATCCATCGCTGGGTCCGTCAGGGGCGGATCCCCGTCATCACAACACATCCGGAACCCCTCTTCGGGCGAGAGGAAATCAAACGCTGGGCAACCGAGGTCCATATGCCGATCTTCCCTCTCGGCGAAGACAATGAGATGCCCCGGCCATCAGCCCCCTCGCTTCTTTCAGCCCTGAATCGGGGAGGTATCTACAGGAATATTCCAGCCGGGACAGTCGAGGAGGCACTTCGGGCCCTGTCCGAGCTGGCGCCGATTCCGGAAGACCAACAAAAAATTCTGCTTGAACGGCTGCTGCAGCGGGAAGAACTCTCCTCGACCGGCATCGGTCACCAGGTCGCCGTTCCCCATCCCCGCAGACCGCTTCAGGGCGTCATCGATGAAGCCGTGATGGTGTGCGCCTTCCTCTCCAGACCCATCGAATACGGCGCCATCGATCGTGAGCCCGTTCGGGTCCTGATGATGCTGCTCTCGCCCTCCACCCGGGTCCACCTCCTCCTGCTCTCCCACCTGGCCTTCTGTCTGAGGGACGAGGACTTTCGCAGGGTCCTTTCTCCGGAAAATGAGGATGAATTCATCCTCAAGGCGATCCGTGAAAATGAAGCCCTCCTCGAGAAGAGTTCCCCAAACACCGCGTGAGCAGTTCGATGAACCCGATGAGATTCCAACCGCGCATCGATCAGCGCCTGACCCTGATGGGGCTTGGCTTTGCCGTCGGCATCGCGGCAGGCCTGGCTGCGGTCATCCTCAACCGATCGATTGCCGGGCTGGAGAACCTGCTGCTTCCTTCCCGGGAGTTCTGGTGGGCAGCCCTGATCCCGGGAATCGGTGCAGCTGCCTCATGGATCATGCTGACACGCATCATCCGAGACAACCCCGGCCACGGAGTTCCGGAAGTCATCTACTCCGTCTCCATGCGCGGAGGGCGCCTGCGCTTCCGCTCCTCCTTCTCCCGCCTGATCTCCAGCTGTCTGACAATCGGCTCGGGCGGATCTGCAGGACCGGAGGCCCCAATCGTCATGGCGGGCTCGGCTCTGGGATCAACCTTCGCCCGAATCATGTCCCTCAACGAGCGGCAGAGGGTCATCCTGGTCGGCTGCGGGGCGGCGGGCGCCATCGC
>JANTFG010000401.1 GCA_024763555.1 Thermoanaerobaculales bacterium | reverse complement strand
CAGGAACAGGAGAAGGAGCCGGAGCCGCACATCCGGAGCCGAATCCGGAGCAAGAAACCGGAGCCGATGCCGGCGCCGGGGCGGGCGTGGTTCTTTGAGTGGAATGCGTGGGCCGGGCACAACCCTGGTATCCCGAGTCTGAGCAGGGAGGCCGCGGCCGAAACCTGTGCGGTCGGGGAATGTTCTGACCACTTCGTTTGTGATTCTGCCGGCCCAGTTCCGCGTTTCGGGCGTCAGACCCGGCTCCGGATGCGGTTCCGCCTCGCGGCTCCCGCTCCGGCCCCGGCCCCTGTTCCGGCTCTCCTCTCCGGCTCCCGCAGCGGTGTGCTGTTCCCCCTCCGGCCTCGGTCCCGGTGGTCGCCTGTCGCCCGGTAGCCCCCGGAACTTGCTCGAATGAAGGGTTGAAGAACTCTGCTTTGGGTGTATGATTCCGGACATGATGCATCTGGATACCTTCTCGCTGGATGTCATTCTTGCGGCTGTCGGGGTCGGCTTTATTCATACGCTGACGGGTCCCGATCATTACCTTCCCTTCGTCATGCTGGCCCGGGCGCGGGAATGGAGTCGACTCAAGACGATTCTCATTACTGCCGTCTGTGGCGTGGGCCACGTGACCTCTTCGATTCTCCTGGGCTTCTTCGGTGTTGTCGCGGGGGTGGCGGTCGGTCGGATCGAGGGCGTCGAGGGTTTCCGGGGGGGAATTGCCGCGTGGCTGCTGGTCGGTTTCGGTCTGGCCTATGCTCTGTGGGGAATCCGTAAGGCACTCCGAAGGCGTCAAGGCATCGAATTTCACGAGCATGGGGGACACAGCCATCTTCACAGCCATGGGGACCATCATCATGTCCACGAAGACGGCGAGAAAAAGAGCGCAACCTTCTGGACGCTTTTCATTGTCTTTGTACTCGGCCCCTGCGAACCGCTGATTCCACTCTTCATGGTGCCGGCTGCCAGGGGGAAGTGGGCGCTGGCGATCCTCACCGGTCTGCTCTTCGGGGTGGTGACCGTTCTTTGCATGGTGGGCCTCGTCCTGCTCGGCGCCGAAGGCCTGAAGAAGCTCCGTCTGACGGCGATGGAGAGATGGGCCCATGCGATGGCAGGTGTCGTCATTGCTGCCTCAGGACTGGCGATCATCTTCCTGGGATTGTGATCGAGCCCCTGCCCGGCGGGACTCCGCCGGCTAAGGCGATTATCAGTGTTCCATCCCTTACTCCCGCCCTTGCCTGGCGCTGATTCCGGACCGGGCGGCGTCCCACTGTGACCGTGCTATATTCCAGGGATGGTTAAAGAAAGCCACGATCCGAGCTTCCCTGAGATCCGGAAGAGACGTCTGAGCGCACTGCTCCTGCTGGTTGCGCTCATCCTCGGTATCGCCCTCAGGGTCGGATACATGCCCCGCTTCGGATCAAACTTCGATCTGGTGTCATGGGCGATGGTTGCCGAGATCGTTGAGGGTGGTGGGAACGTCTATGCCGAGACCACCCGTTACAATTACGGGCCGCCCTGGGCATTCGTCGTCAATGCCCTCGCCAGGATTGCTCTGCTCTTCGACAATTCGGGGCATGTCTTTATGCTGCTGCTCGCCGTTTTTCTGACGCTCGCGGATTTGGGAATCATGGGTCTTCTGGCGAGACGTTTCGGGACGATTCCCGCCCTGATTTTTATTCTACATCCGGTGAGTATTGTCGTCAGTGGTTATATGCGGCAATTCGGCAATGTTGCGATCTTCATGGGCTTCCTCGCGGTCGAACTGCTGGTTCATGAAGAGGAAGGATCTACCATGCGCTGGTGGGCCGGACTGCTCCTGCTGGGCCTTTCGATCACGACGAAGCATATTCTTTTCGCTTTTCCGCTGTGGCTGGCGGTCAAGGAGCGGGGTCTCGGCCGAAAACTACTGACCCTTTTCGTTCCGGTTTCGATTTTCCTTGCTTCCTTCATCCCGTACTGGGCGGAGGGCCGGGCGGGGATTATGACGAATGTTTTTGGATACAGCCCGGGAACCCTCCAGCCCCTGTGGGGTGCTCTGGTACCTCCCCTGCTGACCGAACTCATTCCCTCAAGATGGGTCTTTTTTGCCGCGCTCGGGCTCTTCGCACTGGTCTTCCGCCGCCGTCCGATGCACGAATCTCTTCTTCTCTACCTGCTCATTCTCTACATTTTCTCGCCTGAAATGGCGAACCAGTACCTGGCAGTTCCTCTCGCGGCGGTAGCCGTCTTCATCAACCCTCCCTTTTTTCTCTACAGTATTGCTGCAAGTCTGCATCTCCTCAAGCAGCTTCCGGGTTCATCTTTCCCGGACTTCTTTTCGTGGATTCCTGCTCCGGTGGTTGATTATCCGGTCTGCTCCTCCCTGGCCTTCTTCGGTCTGATCTGGATTTTCTATTCGACTCAGATCAAGGCCTGGATGAGGGAGGCATGTCAATGGCTGCTTCGTGAAGTCAGGGGACAACTGGCCGGGCGGGCTTGAGAGAACTCGACCCTCCTTTGTGGCCTGAACCGGATCCCGCCGAGGGCGAATAAGAGACCTTCTCCTTAGAATCGGGTACACTGGTTCCGTCAAGAGGAGTGGAGTTTTTCGTGTCCGATCAGTCGTGTCGTCAGTTCAGCCGTTCCCCGATTCTTGATCCCCTGAAGCTCGAAGTTTCTCTCTTTCGCTTCGACGATGTGGGTTCAGTGCCCAGGCTTGCAATTTCGGGCGTGAAGAAATGAAGCAGGGCATGACGGGGTATTCGGGTGAGGATGTCTTCGATCTGAAGTCGGGAGACCCGGTTCGACTCATCCGCGGTCTGGGAGAGGACGCAGAACGGATCGAGATCTTCCTGCGCGGGCTTCCTGGGATTGAGCTCAGCAATATGCTCGGCAGCCTGCATCTCCGGCTTGAAGATCTCGGGAGGGAGCTGGATACGCTGGTTGCGGAGGCCTCGGGTTGTACGCTGATGGTCGAAGGTGGACAAGACGAGGATGTCGTTGCGCTTGGCTGCTTCCGGCTGATGCCCGGGCTCAAGGACACGGCCTGGGTGGGCATCGCCGTCGATCGGGAATGGCGGAGGCAGGGACTTGGTGT
>JANTFG010000400.1 GCA_024763555.1 Thermoanaerobaculales bacterium | reverse complement strand
ACCGCGGTCGTACCTCCGAGGACGTATGTGTTCAGTTGAAGAGACTCGAGGGTTGCACCAAGCGAACCTCGCCCAATTCCCCGGAAGGGAGAGGACACCAGCCGAACACAGGGCTTCCGGAGTTCCGCAACAAGACCGCCGAGGTAGTCCGGTCGGACCCGGACATTGGAATCCGAGATGAGAATGACGTCACCCCGCGCCGCCTCGAGAATATTGGCTAGATTGTTGACCTTTGGGTTCAAACCAAGGCGTCGCCTGGAAATCACGATTCTTGCGGAGACTTCCGGGTGTTCCCGGATGACTTTCCGTACGACTGGCACTGCAGGGTCCGCTGGATCCTGGACGCCGAAGAGCAGTTCGTATTTCGCGTAGCTCTGATCAAAGAACGAGCGAATATTGTCTTCCAGCCCGGGATCGGCCCCTTTGAGTGGTTTGAGGACGCTGACCATGAGTTCCTCCCCCGGAGGCAGGACGACGCGCCCATGCGGCCGGAGATGGATGAGCTGGGAGGCCGTCATCAGCGTGAGGGCGACGAGGCCAAGCGTGGCAAGTGCAAGCAGGATCATACTGTCATCGTGGACCCCGGATGTGAGGGGTGAATCAAGAGGCTGTTAAGTCCACGTAAAGTCAAGGTTGAAAAGGACCGGAAAACCCCGAAATCAACATGGACTTTCAGTCCAGGCTGCGTGGCCCGGCCTGTCGCTATCGCGGGTCTGCTATGGTATCGACCCGATGGCCTTAGCGAAATACCCTATTGCGGGCGAAGAAACCAATGCCCCTCCCATCGAGGTGGTAGCCGTGCGGATGGGCTACGGTCATCTCCGGCCGGCCCACGCCATGGCTGAACTGGCCGGCGTTCCCATCCGCAATGCCGATGCGCCGCCTCTGATCGGGACCTGGGACCGCATCGTGTGGAGCTCAGCACAGACCGTCTATGAGGGCATCTCCAGGCTTTCGGAGGTGCCTCTGGCCGCTCAACCGGCCTCAGCGGCTCTCAGGGCCCTGACCCGAATCCCAGGGCTGGGTGATGGAAATGATCTCAGCAAACCGGATCGTGCAACTCGATGGCTCAGCCTCGCGATTCGACGGGGATTCGGTCGCCGGCTCTCCACCCACCTGGGCCGTCGAGACGCAGTTCTTGTCAGCACTTTCTACGCCCCGGCCCTGGCGGCGGCGACTCACGGCAGTTTCCCGGTCCTGCTCGTGGTAACCGATACCGAGGTGGCCCGGGCGTGGGTTGAGGAGAGGCCGGTCTCAGGGAGGATCATCTACTGTGTCCCGGCCGACATCACCAAGCGCCGACTGATGGGCTACGGCGTCCCTGAGCGTCGGATCCGCCTCACCGGATTCCCGCTGCCCCCCTCGCTTGCTGAGGAAGATGTCGCGCGTCGATTTCTCGAAGAGCGTTGCAGACGCCTCAGGACTCAGGAAGTGCCTGCCCATGTCGCCCTTGCGGTCGGAGGAGCTGGAGCCCAGGCTCGCCTGGCGCTGGAAATTGCACAGAGCCTTTTGCCTCTGGCGGCTAAAGGGCGAATCCGTCTGACTCTAGTGGCCGGAACCAGACCCGAACTCGGTCATCGTTTCAGAAAGGCTGCGGAGAGCTGGGCTGGAACATGGACACTCCCGGAACGGGCGGTGAGCGTCCTTCAGGAATCCAAGATCTCCACATTTTTCTCCCGTTTCAATCGGCTCCTGGAGGAGGTCGATCTCCTCTGGACAAAACCCTCCGAGCTGGTCTTTTTTGCCGCCCTCGGTCTGCCGCTGCTGCTGGCGCCCCCACTCGGAGCCCAGGAGTTCTGCAACAGGCGCTGGTTGCACGAGACCGGCGTCGGTGTGGACCAGCCCGTCCCGCAGGACATGGCCTCCTGGATGGAGGAACGAATAACCAACGGGGGTCTGGAAAAGCTCGCTCGCCTGGGTTTCGAGAAGCTGCCTCGAAGGGGTGCCTGGAGGGTACTCGAAGAAGCGCTCGGGCTCGTCGGAGCTGAGCATCAAGAGCAGCGCTAAGCCGCCTCTCGGTGCCAAACCGACTCAGCCTGCTTCCATGTCGGGAATCCAGAGAGGCACGTACCCGACCTGGCGCACGACGAGCTGTCCTTCGGGGCTGAGGCACCAGTCAATGAAGGATCGAGCCCGACCTTCCGGAGGCTTCGATGTATAGAAGCTGAGATAACGGGTCAGCGGGTAGGCGCCTGAACGAACGCTCTCAGCGGTGGGCGGAACACCCTCGATCCTCGAACAGCGCACATCCCGGGCCCAGGCCAGGCCTCCATAGCCGATCGCCAGGGGATCGTCCCGGACCCGCTCGACAATCTGGATCGTTCGTAACATGGTCTCCGCGTCCTTCGAGTATCTTCCCCCGAGCAGGACGTGTTGCTGGAAGAAGCGGTATGAACCGGATGTCGGTGGCCGGATCAATACCCGAATCGGGCGCTCCGCTCCACCAACTGAACTCCAGGAACGGATCGCGCCGCTGAAGATGCCTCTCAGTTGATCGAGCTTCAGGTTCTCCACCGGGTTTCCGGGGTTGAGGTAAACCGAAAGTGGATCCTGCGCGAGGAGGAAACGTACCCCGAGTCGTCCCTTGCGGGCATAGATCTGCTGGACCTCCCCCCCCTCCACCGGCCTGGACACCGCCGCAATGTCCACTCTGGAGGCTTTCAGGGCTTCAAGGCCCGTCGCACTGCCTCCCCCCTCGACGCTGATGGCGACTCCGGGATGAGTTTTCATGAACCGCGCCGCCAGGCGCCGGTTGAGCAGGACCATGGTGTCCGAACCCTTGATTCTGATCTCCTCGGAATTTCCGGAGAAACGCGACGATTCGCCCGATCCTCCGGAGCGGCACCCGAACAGGACGCTGAGGATCGCCAGGGGCAGGCAGATCGCTGCGGGACTTCGGAGCAGACTCATTTCTCACGCGCCTTCATCAGCAAGCTCCGGTATTCCCATCGAGACCCCGACTTCCATCGAGGCTTCTTCCGGGCATCAGCGACAGCCCGGATGAAAGACGCGAGCAGATCGCATTGCTGGGCTGCAGCCTGATAGTTGATGAACTGCTTCAGATCATCTTGAGGG
>JANTFG010000399.1 GCA_024763555.1 Thermoanaerobaculales bacterium | reverse complement strand
TGCAGGGCTTCGGCGCCTCTCCCGCTCGAAAACAGCGCGATGGCCTGATTGTTTCGGGCCGCGGGGTTTCCCGGATCTCCGTCCAGGATCGCGTCGTACTGCGCCATGGCCTCCTTGAAGCGCCCGGTATCCGACAACAGGCTTCCCAGGGCGAGGCGGACGTCGCTCCGCGGGCCATCGGTCAGCCGCAGGGCCTCCCGAAGATGGGCTTCGGCTTCCGGACCGCCGCCGGTTCTCGCCAGCAGCAGACCCAACTGGGCGTGGAGACTCGCATCATCCGGAACAACACCCAGGCCCTCCCGGTAAAGCGTCCCCGCTTCGTCCAGGCGATTCTGCATCTCCAGCAGGGTCCCCAGGACCAGGTATCCGTTCACCAGGGAGGGGTTCTTTTCCAGACTCGCCCGCAGCCGGTTCTCGGCCGGCTTTACCGCCCCCTGTGGAATCTCCACCCATTGCGCATAGGCCACTCCGACCCTGGGATCATCGGGCCAGGTCCTGAGCGCTTTCTCCAAGACAGCCTGAGCCTCAGCTCCACGTCCCAGCCTGCGGAGAATGCCCGCCTCCTGGAGTCCGGCAGGAACGAAGGGCGGATCCACCTCGCGAATCCGGCGGACGATTTTCAAGGCCTTCTCGCGGTTGCCGGCCCTCTGTTCCACCGTCGCCAGCTCCATCTGCAACATGGTATCTGATGGATCCAGCTTCAGCGCACGTTCGGCCCAGGTCCGGGCATCATCGAGTTTGGACTGGCCGAGAAGGGCGTTCACGAGCTCCGCCATGCCTTCGACGTTGTTTCGATCTCTGCCCAGGAGACGCCTCAATCGCTCCTCGGCCGCCCGATACAGTCGGCTGTCCAGGAGACGCCGGGCGTTCTCCAGGTCCACGTGCAGCCCGATGACGTCGCGGGGATTGGGCCGCGAAGCCTCAGGAGCGGTGCTCCCTCCTCCCCCGAGGTACCCCAGGCTTCTCAGATTGGCGATGGCTTCTGAATCCAGGGCCAGCTGTTGCTCTTTTTCAGTGTTGCCCACACTCTTTTCCAGCTCGCGAAGATCCCGGGCCAGGTCATGGGCCATCCCGGGTTCTTTGTGGTCCAGGTTGGAAAGTTCCCTGGGATCACGTTTCAAATCGTACAGCTCCGGCCCGGGGCCATCGATGAATTTCCATCTCCCTTCGATCAGCACCCGGAGCTTGGCCCAACCATAGGTATAGAAGGGCAGGTAGGTTTCGGCATAGATGGGACGACGGGAAGGAAAGGGGCTCCCCTCCAGCAGCGGGAGCAGGCTGAGGCCGCGGCGATCCCCTTCTACCTCAAGGCCCAGGAGATCCAGAATTGTCGGAAAGAGGTCGATCTGGCTGACCGGCGCCTGGATCCGCCCTCCCTCCGGTCCACCGGGAATCTTCATCAACAGGGGAACGTGAAGGGTGGAGTTGTACGCCAGGATCGCATGGGTCTGCTCACCGTGCTCTCCCAGACTTTCCCCGTGATCGCCCACCATGATTACCGCGAGATCTTTCCGTGCCACGATCGCCCGATGCCCCAGCAGACGCCCGAGCTGCGAGTCCATGTAAGCGATCTCACCGTCATAGAGCCGGTCCCGGTAGGTGTCCCGGAAGGGTGGAGGCGGGTTATACGCAGCATGGGGATCGTAGAAATGCACCCACACGAAGAATTGCTCATCGTCCTTCAGGCCGTCGAGGTACTGCGCCGCGGCCTTGACAGTGGCCCCCGCGGGACGATCCGGAACCATGCGCCGGCCCTTCTGGTGACCCGGAGCCAGCTGATCGTCGTAGACCTCGAAACCCTGGTTCAGACCGTATCGATGATTCAGGACCGCACCCGAGATGAAGGCCGCCGTTCGATACCCCTTCCTGACGAGGCGCTCGGCCAGGGTGGTGATCTCCGGCTTCAGATAGTGGATTCCATTGTTCCTCACACCGCTTTGGGGTGGGAGCAGACCCGTGTTGATCGCGGTATGGGCCACGAGGGTAATGGGGGCCACCGCGTAGGCATGATCGAACAGCGTTCCCTCCTGCGCGAGAGACTCCATGGTTGGTGTTTCGATATCGGCGCCGTAGGGCGAAAGATGGTCGGGCCTTGTGGTGTCCACCGTGACCAGGAGCACGCTCCGCGGACCGCGGACAATCGAAGAGACCTCGGCCCTTGGCGGCTTTTTAGCAAGCGTCCACGCCACCAGGAGAATAGCAAGAAGAATCAGTGCGAATCCTGCGAACCTCTTCATGCCATAACGCTACCTTCTCCTCCGATGGATGGCAAACACCGTCGTCCTCAGATGCGCTATGATGTTTTTCGGGAAAGGAGAAACTGGATGCAGGGACGAACTTCGTATTGGTGGAAAGGACTGCTGGCCGGAGTCGGAGTGCTGCTGATGGTCGCCGGCATCGCCCCCGTGGTGTGGGCTCAGGAGAAAGGCACTGAGGATATCGAGACCCGCCGTCAGGAGCGCTTCGAAAAGCGGATGAATACGGCCATTGCAAATATATGGTGGAACCAGGACGAGGTCGCTGCCAAACTTGGTCTGACCAGGGCACAGCGTCGCGCCATGGACGAAGCCTTCCTCACCCAGTGGCAGCATAGCCGTGATGCCACCCTTTTGCGTCGGCAGGTCCGACAGGACTACAAGGTCGCACTTGACGCCGAACAATGGAAACAGGTCACAGACCTGGCCCGACAGGCCGGGGAGTTCTCGGCCCGGATCGAGACGGCCAGATTGCTCGAAAAGACCTCCGTACTGGAACTGCTCAGCCACAAACAGCTGGAGGCTCTCCGGCTGGAGTACCCCCACCTTCTCACCCAGCGGTGGATCCGGAACCTCCGTCAGCGCAGTCCCCACAAGAAGCGCGGCGGATCCGGAATCGACTCAACACAGCCCACGGCGCCGGCAAACCAATAGGGTTCAGCAAACCACGCCGACACTGAAGCGCCGGCTCTTCACGGCCCGCTCCTCCAGTAGAGCGTTTCCAAAATACCGTTGCAATCGGTCGCCGCTGCATCCCGGGGTCTCGGAGTGGCCTCCGGGGGCGGAGACGCGATACACTCCTTTCATGGACACAATGCAATGGCCCGAACCCGAGGAAATCCAGAGCCTC
>JANTFG010000398.1 GCA_024763555.1 Thermoanaerobaculales bacterium | reverse complement strand
TCCAGCCTGGACTCCAGCAGCTACCTCGGGGGCTCCGACCACGACTGGTGCGAAGACCTGCAGATCGGGGCCGACGGCAGCTGGTATCTCGTGGGATCAACTCAATCCAATGACTTTCCTCTCGCCGGAGCGGATCAGTCCGCCTTCGGTGGCGAGCGGGATGCCGTCGTGACGATTCTCGACCCTGATTCGAAGACCCTCAAGTACTCGAGTTATTTTGGCGGCAGCGGCTCTGACGAGGGCTTCGGCATCAGTCTCGACGGTGGGGGAAACCTCTACATCGCGGGACAGTCCCAATCATCGGATCTTCCGCTTCTCGATGCCTGGCAGAATTCCCTGTCCGGTTCACAGGACGCATTCGTCCTCCGGGTCGAAGGCGGAGGAACGCCCGTTGCTCATTCCTACGTTCTCGGGCCGGTAGCCCATGCTCCGGGAGCCAATAATTCCAATTGGCGCAGTGATCTCAGCATCGTCTGCCCGGAGGCTGCGGAGGCCACGGTAGTCATGACCTTTTCCTCCGCCTCCCAGACGAAAACGGAGAATCTCAGCATCGGTCCCGGGAACACGCTCCAGTGGAAGGACGTCCTGGTCTCGCTCTTCGGATACGCCTCGACCGCCTCCGTCTCCGGCAGCATCGTCATCAGCTCGTCAGAAGAGATCGAGATCATCAGCAGGACATATAACGAAAGCTCCGACGGGACCTTCGGACAGTTTATCCCGGGCCTGAGCGCCGGATCCGGCGTGACGCCTTCACGAAGCGGAATCATCGCCGGGATCGTCCAGAACACCGCTTTCAGAACGAATCTCGGAGCGGTCAATCTCGGCAGTGGGAGCGTTCAGCTGGCCATCACCCTCTTCGACACCCATGGTCATCAGCTTGGTACCGAAAAAGACCTCACGCTGCAGGCGCACCAGTGGAAACAGCTGAGCAATATTCTCGATGCCGTCGGCGCCGGTGATTCGGATCTGGCCTGGGCCAAAATCGAGATGGTCACTGCGGGCGGCGAAGCCTGGGCCTACGCCTCGGTCGTTGACAATACCAGCAACGATCCGACGACGATCCCCGTTTCACTCCGCTGAGGAGGGATGGCGGGCACGGATACCGACCTCGTGGCCATGACAGCGGACGATTGGTCTTTTTTCGATGGTCTTGAAAGGGGGGCCAGCTCCCGGTAGGGGTCGAGCATCTTGAACTGATCCCGAAATCCTAGACCCGCCGGGCATCCGCCCGGCGGGTCTTGGGAAGCACTGCTGCTGCAACAAGCGAGAAAATGACAACCCAACCGGTCTGTGTGTGACGGTACCTCGTCTGCATTTTCCTGCTCCCTCACGGTATTTCTCGTGTGGTCGATCATTCCACGAAGCCTGATGAGGGACTCTCGCCTTGAGGTTTTCTCAGTCCGATCCCGGGGTCCGAGACTAAGGGCCCGCGAAATAATTACTTCCGCTTTTCGCATCCCATCTGCACCACATCTTCGGCTCGGGCTCAATCTGGAAATACTCAACGTAGGCAAGGCTACGCCTCCGCTTTCCTTCAATCGCCCAATCCAAACCTGAAGCACATCTGGGCGCGTAAAGCAGGAAGTGATTCTTGCGCGGACCCTAAGGCCGGAGCGGGAGCCGCAGATCCGGAACCGGCGCCGGAGCCGATGCCGGAACCGGGGTGGTCTTGGTTCTTTAAGCTGAATGTGTGGGCCTGACGCCTCCCTGGTATCCCGAACCGGAGCAGGGCGCCGGTGGCCGAGACCGATGCGGTCGTGGGATGTCCCGACCGCTTCGAGCGCGACTCTGCCGGCTCAGATTCGCCTCTCGCGCATCAGACCCGGCTCCGGAAACCGTTTCGGCTCGCGGCTCCGGATCCGGCCTCGGTAGGGTGCTTCCGAGTGGCGCTGCTCCTAAGCGAATTGGGTCAGCGCGGGAAGTCGACGTCCACCTCAGGCTTTTGCAATCCACCGGACCAGTTGGTCGTTACAAAGCCGCAAAGGCCGTTGAACTCTTCGACCGTCTCCACTGGACCGTTTCGCCTCAAACCAACCCAAAGCGCAAACACCTTATCGCTGTAATTCAGCCGAGAGTGGGTATGGACGGCGCAGCCCTGATTGAACTCTGTTGCCTTTCCGAAACTCAGGGGGCTGTCGAACTCCATCCGAGGGTATTGGCTGATTCAAAACCATTCGCGAAGATCTGCCCTCCCCACACCAGAAAGATGTCGGAGTCGATGCCGGCCCCGTCGAGATCCTCGGTACTGAACCACAGAGTCATCCACTCGCCGTCCCCATCGGTGACGACAACCGGACTCAGATCGTCTTCCAGGTCGGTCGCGGCATTGTCGGCGAAATACCGAAGATCCCGCCAGCTTGATCCGAAATCGGAAGAGGTTGAGGATTGGATGTCCCGGTCACCGCCGCTGGTATTGTTGGACTCCGACCAGGCGACGACCCATTGATCGCCGTCGGTGGCAATCGAAGGCGTTCTCCGGACCAGGGTCCTGTCTCCCGATTTCAAAGGCGGCTCGACGAGGAAATAGTCGGTCCACGAGACTCCCGAATCGGTGGACTTCGCGGCCCGGATTTCATCTTCCCCGATAGACCAGACTGCCATCATCTCATCGAAATAAACAGCAATCCTGGGTCGTTGATCGTTCTTGGATTCCGTTTCGAAGGAACCGCAGAGCGCGTGGATTGGGTTCCAGCTGTCTCCCAGATCGTCCGACCATGCAAAAAAGATATCAAAGTCGCTGCCGAAATCCGCTGCATCCCAGTTCGATCGCCAGAGACAGACGAAGTTCCCGTTTGAGTAGGCAATCTCCGGGGCCAGGTCATCCTCGACTGCAGAATCGGTGGTCGCCGAGCTGTTGAGTGTGGCCGGCGCCGTCCAGTCGCTCGGGCTTTTCCTGACGGAATAGAAGATATCATCGTCCACGCCTGCCGTTCCACCGAGATCTTCGTTCGATTCCCAGACAGCGACATAGTTGCCTGGCGTTGCACAGGCAATCCGGACGTTGTGATCGTCACCACTGTCAGTCGCGGCATTGCTGTTAAGAAAAGCGGGGGCCGAAGCCTTGAAATTCGGGGCTCCCCCGGATCCCTTGAGGCTCATGGTTGAGTAGAAGAGATCGAGGTCGCTCCCTGCCCCGT
>JANTFG010000397.1 GCA_024763555.1 Thermoanaerobaculales bacterium | reverse complement strand
ATCTGGAAATACTCAACGTAGGCAAGGCTACGCCTCCGCTTTCCCTCAATCGCCCAATCCAAATCTGAAGCACATCTGGGCGCGCAAAACAGGAAGTTATTTTTGCGCGAACCCTAAGAGCGGATCTCTCCGGTGTATCGGGGAGGACGGGAGAAGCTGAGAGGGGGCCGAGCCTTCCAATATCCCGGAAAGCATGGTTATAAAAGCTTTTCCGGGAAGGATGTGGTCTCTGAGGTCTGATTTCGGGCACAGTGGCCCCTCGGAGACCCGATCATCCAATCGACGCCTGGGTCCGTGATCATCCACTCTGCCCGGTTCGGAGCAACCTTGAGAGTCAAGGCGCAATTCCGGAGCCGCGGCAAGTACGGGTATCTCCTCAGTTCTTTGCGAGAGCTTCCAGTTTCTCGTCTGCAAAACGCTGGTCGACACAGGCGACAGCCTCCGGTGTGGGCATCGGTTCGTTGGGCCGTGGCGTATAATAGGCCTGTTGAAAGGGCCATGGGAGTTCCCGGAGGGTCGGGTCGTCATCTTCGCAGGTGATCGTGGGTTCCGTCCCGTCAAGGAAAGCCTCGAGAATGACTCGGCTGTCTTTCGCACAGGCGGGGACGACGAGGTGTCCCGAGTACCAGTCGACAGCGCTGAACACGACGCCGGCCGGAACGGAGAATTTCTCGGAGCGGGAGTCCTCGTCGAGGCCGTCGAGATATGACTTCATGAAGTCGACCCAGATCGGAAGCGCGGCCTCGGCCCCGGTCATGTGCTTCCCGATGGGCGCTTTGTGGTCGCGGCCGACCCAGACTCCGACGGTGATCCGTGGTGAAAAACCCATGAACCAGGCGTCCGAGTATTCGTCTGTCGTGCCGGTTTTTCCGGCAAGATGGGCTTCGAGACTGCGGGCTTTCTGTCCGGTTCCCCGCTGGACGACCCCTTCCAGCACATGCAACAGGAGGTAGGTGGCGGCCTGGGGCGCCTTTCGCTCGAGATGGGGGTAAGCGTGTTCGAGGCTGTGTCCGTCTCGATCACGGACCTCGGAGATGAAGTAGGGTTCCGCGACTTCGCCGAGATTCGCAAAACCGGAGTAGGCGCGCACCAGATCAATGAGGCGGACGCCCAGGGTTCCCAGGGCAAGAGACGGGTAGGGATGGAGTTCGGTGCTGATGCCGAGTTCGCGTGCTGTCCGGACGACGTTCTCGCCGCCGACCATGTTCTGAAGCTTGACCGCCGCCGCGTTGAAACTCAGTTCCAGTGCCCGTCGAAGGGTCGTGACCCCGTAGTATTTTCCGTAGTAGTTCTTTGGGCAGTAGGTCAGTTCGCCGCTCCCGTCCGGAAGGAGGAAGGGAGCGTCGAAGAGGGTGTCGGAAGGCGTGAAACCCTGCTCGAAAGCGGTCAGGTAGACGAAAGGTTTAAAGGCCGAACCACATTGGAGTTTGGACTGGATGGCCCGGTTGAATTTCGATTGAGCGAAATCGAAGCCCCCGACCATGGCCAGGACGGCGCCTGTCCGGTTGTCCATGGCCAGCAGCGCGCCCTGGATATCCGGTTCCTGGAGAAGTTTGACCTCGAGTACGGCTTCCTCGGATTCGGGGATCTCCTCCGGAAGGCGGACAAGGACCAGATCACCTTTCTTCAGGATACGTTTCAGAGAAGAGCTGTGCGTCCAGGATGCGTCCTTCAGTTTCAGGCTCGCCGGATGATCGGCGATATGAAGACGGGCCCTGGAGCGGGAAACTTCATCAACGACGGCGCGAAGCATGGCGCCGCCCCGTAGTTGAAGCTGTGCCCAGCTGGGATCCTGATAGTCGGATGGATCCTCGACCGTGCCCGATTCGATGAGATTAAGCGGGCGCCGATAGCCGAGCCTTGTCATCTCCAGCCGGACAAGACCTTCTCTGACAGCCTTTTCCGCAGCCCGCTGAAGATCATCCCTCATCGTGATATCGACCTGCAGCCCCCCGGTATAGAGGGCCTGGGTGCCGTAGTTCTCTTCGATCTGACGGCGGACATGTTCCAGAAAATAGGAGCCGCTTTCGAGCTTCTCCCGATGCAGTTCCGCTCCAAGGGGCTCCCGTTTCGCCTCCTCCGCGGCATCGGGCGGGACAAAACCCAGTCGTGCCATGCGGTCCAGGACATAGTTTCTGCGCTTGAGAGCCCCCTCGGGATTCCTGATGGGGTCGAACTTATTGTTCGCCGAGGGAATCATGCCGGCAAGAAGAGCGGATTGTGCGAGGTCGAGGTCCTTCGCCGATTTCTCGAAGTACAGGCGTGAGGCAGCTTCGACTCCGTAGGCGCCGTGTCCGAGGAAGATCTGATTCGCGTATAGGGTCAGGATCTGGTCCTTTGAGAGGCGTTTCTCCATGTCCATTGCGATGAAGGCTTCCTTGATTTTTCTGGTGAGTTTGTGTTCCCTCTTCAGGAAAAGGGCCAATGCGAGCTGCTGGGTCAAGGTGGAGCCGCCTCCGGCGCCTCCAAAACGCCCGGTCCTGATACTCCCGATGACTGCACGGAAAATGGCCTTGGGATCGACCCCACCGTGTTCATAGAATTTCGCATCTTCCGCCGCCACAATCGCCAGTTTGAGGGAGTTCGGCATGTCCTCCGGGGGAAGCTCGACCCGGCTCTCCGTGGCGAAATCCGCGACTTTCGCTCCTGAACTGTCGAAAATCGCGGAGGCTGCGGCCGGGCGGTAGGAGGGCAGCTCATCGAGCTTGGGAATGTGGAGGAGTCGTGCAAGCATCCACCCGCTGAAGGCGCCGAGAATCGTCCCGATCACCAGGCTCCAGATGAGGCCGGTCAGGAAAGGAATGAGCTTCTGCCGCATTATTCAGGTCCCCGAGCCCGAAAAATCCGTGCCGTGAATCGGCCTGTCCGTGGGAGCAGCTCTCTGCTATGCAAAGCCTTTCCAGGAGTGGCGAAGTCGAGAGATGAGGGCGGAAGATGCGGGTATGACGTCATCGCTCAAGGATAGCATTGAAAGCAGGAGATCGAACACAGGTCGAGGTGTCTTGAGAGCGTGTGGCCCTGGGATGCTGATGTAAGGGTTCGCGCAAAAATAACTTCCGCTTTTCGCATCCCATCTGCACCACATCTTCGGCTCGGGCTCAATCTGGAAATACTCAACGTAGGCAAGGCTACGTCTCCGCTTTCCCTCAATC
>JANTFG010000396.1 GCA_024763555.1 Thermoanaerobaculales bacterium | reverse complement strand
ACACCGGCGATGAAGGTGGGTCTCAAGACCTGTGGATCATTTCTCCCGGCTCGAAAGACGGCGCGTGGCTCGACAGCTTTG
The DNA here is from genome assembly GCA_024763555.1 of Thermoanaerobaculales bacterium. Classification (GTDB taxonomy): domain Bacteria; phylum Acidobacteriota; class Thermoanaerobaculia; order Thermoanaerobaculales; family Sulfomarinibacteraceae; genus JANTFG01. The sequence goes on along the minus strand of JANTFG010000396.1, from coordinate 3,072 downwards.
AATTTCCGAAACAGAAGATCGTCTCCACCGAGGCCAACGAGTCCTCCGCACAATGGTCTCCCGACGGGAGGATGATCGCCTATATCCGCGGCAAGGGCAATCTCATGCTCTGCAATGCCGACGGATCCGGGGCCAGGGAACTTTTGCCGCACTGGGGACAGGTTAATTTCTCCTTTTCTCCAGATGGACGCTACATCGCCTATTCCACGGTGGACTCCTCCTACAACGCCGAGATCTGGATCATTCCGACTGAAGGCGGCGAGGCCTATAATGTCAGCCGCCATCCCGATGACGATCTCGAGCCGCGCTGGAGTCCCGACGGACGCCGACTGCTCTGGATTTCCAAACGACACCGGGACGGCATGGACGTCTGGGGAGTCTGGCTTCAGAAAAAGGACGATCTGCGTCAGGCCGCCGACTGGCTGAAACTCTTCAGGGCGGAATCGAAGCCGAAGAAAGAGGCAGCGGCCGGAGAGGAAAAACCGGAAGAAAGCGGAGAGGAAAGCGTCAAGAAGGAACTCCCCGAAGTCAGGATCGACTTTGAAGACCTCTGGCGGCGCTCCAGGCGCCTGAGTTCGGTCGCCGGAGACGAATCCCATCCCATGGCCACACCGGATGGACGATCGATCCTCTTCTGTGCCCTGGGCGAGGACGGAAAGAGGGATCTCTTCCGGGCCCGTTATGACGGAAAGAAGCTCAAAGGCCTCAGCAAGGGCGGTGAGGCGCCGTCTGATCTCCGATTCGGACCGAAGGGGAAGATGGTCTTTTTTCTCAACGGGAAGGGACAGATCAAACGCGTCAGCCTCGAAGGAAAGCCCGGCGATCCCGTCCCCTTTGCCGCGCGCTCGAGCGTTCATCTCCCTGCCCGGCGGCAGGAAGTCTTCAACCAGGTTTGGGACGCCCTTAACGAGTGGTTCTACGACCCCGACTTCCACGGCGTAGACTGGGCCTCGAAAAAGAAAATCTACCGCCCCTGGGCCATGGCAAGCACGGATGACCTCGATTTCGCGGACGTCCTCAATCTCATGCTCGGCGAACTCAACGCCTCCCACATGGGCTACTATCCGCCCCGCACTCACGGGGGCGAGAAAACCGGCTGGATCGGTGTGGATGTCGATCCCGAAGCCGGTGGCCCCGGCCTGCTGATCGATACCGTCATTCCCGATGGGCCTGCGGATGCACCGAGGGTGGAGCTGAAGCCCGGCGAACGGCTCATCAGCATTGCCAACCGGAAGATCGGATCCGAGGACAACCTCTGGGAGCTTCTCGTCGAGAGCATCGACCGAAAGACCCCCGTCGAGATCATGGGCGCCGACGGGAAGACCAGGCGGGCCCTTCTGATCCCGCAATCCTACGGGGTCGAGAGGGAGCTGCGCTACAAGAACTGGGTCCGCGAGCGGCGGAAGCTCACCGAGAAGTTCTCGGACGGACGACTGGGCTACCTGCACATCCACAGCATGGACATCCCCTCTTTCGAGGATTTCGAACGGGATCTCCAGGCGGCCGCAGAAGGCAAAGAGGGACTGATTATCGACGTCCGCTCCAATGGAGGCGGCTGGACCACGGACTACCTCATGGCCGTCATCATGGTACAGCGCCACGCCTTTACCGTCCCGCGGGATGATCACTCGGGGATCAGGGCCTACCCGCAGAGCCGCCTTCCCCTGGCCGCCTGGACCCGCCCGGCGGCCACCCTCTGTAACGAGGATTCCTACTCCAACGCGGAGATTTTCTCCCACGCCTTCAAGACCCTCAAGCGGGGTCCGCTCGTCGGGAATACGACCTTCGGCGCGGTCATCTCGACCTCCGGCCGGGATCTTCCCGACGGAGGCTACGTCCGGACCCCGATGCGGGGCTGGTACGTCTCGGGGAGCGGCATGAACATGGAGAACCACGGCGCCGTGCCGGACATCCTCGTTCAGCAGGCGCCCTCGGAAGACATTTCGGCCGAAACGGACACCCAACTCAGAAGGGCCGTCGAGGCTCTCCTTGAAGATATTCCAACGGATCCCCGGGCACAGGCCTGGTAAGACTGGAGACGACAATGAAAAAATTCTGGATTGCTCTGTTTATCTTCGGACTGATCGCCTCAACGGCCTCGGCATCCCTCCGGACGCACAAGATCGAGACCGAAGACTACTTTTCCATTGCGGCCATGACCGGCGTCGCCCTGTCTCCGGATGGTCAGACGGCGGCCTGGACCGAGATGCGCTGGGAACCGCCCGAGGAAAAGCGAAATATCGACCTCTGGGTCATGAAGCTTGACGGGGCTCAACCACAGCGCCTGAGCTTCGATCCTTCGCCCGTCGCGGGAATTCGATTCAGCCCGGACGGAAAGTGGATCTACTACGCCTCCACCTGTGACAAGAGCGAGGATCACCCCCCCTGCAACGGCACACAGCAAATCTGGAGGATCTCTCCCGACGGCGGCGCCCCGATGGCCGTGACACGGGAAGAAAAGGGAATCGAGCACTGGGATCTCTCCGGCGACGGTCATCGGCTGATCTACAGCCTCTCCGGGAAGAAGGCGGAAGATCAATGGAAAGAACTCCGGGGCGAGTTCTCCGAGCTGGAGTACGCCAATGCTCCGACCGAGTATTCCAGCATCAGGAGCCTCGATCTCGAGACCTGGAGAACGAAGGATATCTCATCTCCGGAGCGCGTCATCCGCGATCTCGATCTCGGTCGGGTCGGAAAGTACTGCGTCACCATCACCACTCCAGACAACGAACTGCTGCACCGGGAGGGTTGGTCCCGCATCGACCTCATCGATCTTGAAAGCGGCGAGTCCGAGATCCTCACGCCGGAGGGCTGGCGGAGCTCTCACCCCTCCCTCTACGGCTGGATCGACAGTGTCAGGATCTCCGACGATGAAAAGGCCGTGGCCTTCTCGATCTCTTTTGACGGCTTCCCAACTCTCCTCTACGTCTCCGAAAAAACGAAAAAAGGCTGGGAACTCGAAAGACTCTCCGTCCCCGGCGAGCCCTCCATCGTCGGCGGCTCAGTCGGCTGGAGACCCGGCTCCAGGGATCTCGTCTTTCTCGGCGAGGATCATGCCCGGGTCCGCCTCTA
>JANTFG010000395.1 GCA_024763555.1 Thermoanaerobaculales bacterium | reverse complement strand
GGTTTGGCGAAACGCTCCCGGTTGCGTCGTCGGTGTGACCTTGATGCTCTGGCCGGAACCTGGACTGAAGAAGAGGCTGCTGCCTTCGCGACGGCAATTGAAGACACCGAGCAAATCGATCCTGAGATGTGGAAATGAGCGGCCTGGTTCTGGACACCAACGCTTATGCGGCTTTTAAGCGGGGGACGCGTGAGGCTGTGGAGGTCTTGAGCCTGGCGGACGAGATTGTTGTCCCGGTGGTGGTTCTGGGTGAGCTGTTGGCCGGGTTTGCATGTGGAGATCGTGAAGGACGGAATCGCAGAGAACTCACCGAGTTTCTTGACGTGGCGAGGGTCCGTGTTGCCGCAGTGGATTCCACGACGGCCTCCTGGTACGGTAGGATTTACTTCCGGCTCAGAGGCTCGGGCCGGCCGATCCCGGCGAATGACCTGTGGATTGCGGCCTTAGCCCTTCAAGAGGGGCTCCCCGTTTTCTCTTACGATAGGCATTTTGAGCATGTTGAAGGGTTGGCGATTGTTGCAAGGTCGGAGGATCTTCTTCCGTAGCTCGCTGCTGTCCTGACCGCCCAGGAGCAGAGGGAAGATACTTGAACCACGGATTACACGGATTTCACGGATGAGGAAGGGCAAGGAATTCTCTTCTGCGTTTTTGCCTTCCTGCCCTGAAGAAATCTCGAAATCCGTGGTTAAACCACTCCCTGCGATGAATATACAATGACGACATACCGAATACTCTCACTTGATGGCGGCGGCATCCGCGGCATCGTTACCGTCGAACTCCTCCGCCGCCTGAAGGCGACTGCGGGTCTCGAGCATTTCCTCGACGATGTCGATCTCATCGCGGGAACCTCGACCGGAGGGCTTCTGGCCCTGGGGATCGGCCGAGGCCAGGACCTGGACGCCATTCGCGAGGTCTACGTCAAGGACGGGCCCGAGATTTTCGACGATTCATGGCTGGATGATCTCCTCGATCTGGGCAAGCTCCGGGGCGCCGACTACAAGATCACCGGGCTGCGGAAAGTACTCAAACGAATCCTGGGCACCGAAACCACCCTGGCAGACCTTGAGCGCAACGTGCTCGTGACCACCTTCGACCTCGACAACGAGGATCCGGATCCCGAAAAACGCCGCTGGAAGCCGAAAATCTTCCATAACATGAAAGGTGAGGGGAGTGACGGCGATGCCCTGGCCTGGAAAGTGGGTTTGTACACCGCTGCGGCGCCCACCTACTTCCCGACGGTCGACGGCTATATCGATGGGGGAGTGTACGCCGCCAATCCTTCAATGTGCGCCCTGGCCCAGGCCCGGGATCGGCGTTACACGGATCCGCCCCCTGAATTCGACGACATTGTCCTGCTCTCGCTGGGGACCGGCCACAGCCTCAATCATATCCGGGGGAGTCGGCACAACTGGGGATATGCCCAGTGGATCAAGCCGCTTGTCAGTCTGATGCTGGACGGAGTTTCCGGAATTGCCGACTATCAGTGCCGGCAGATGCTCGGCGCCAACTACCATCGCCTCGCCCCTGTCTTTCCCTCAGAGGTCTCCATCCCGATGGACGATGTCAAGAAGACCCCGTACATGATCGACTTTGCGAACTCCCTGGACCTCGAAGCGACGATCGAGTGGATCAAGGAGTTCTGGCTGTGAGGTGGACGAGAGAGCAAAGACGAAGGCGCTGAAGACAAGAAGAAATGAACCACGGATGACACGGATGAGGAATCATGAACAGGCACCTCATAGCCCACGAGAAATCGGCCTTTCGAGGGCTCCGGTGATATGATGTTATTCATGGATACGAAGGAACTGTCGAAAATGGTGTTCCCGGTCCTGAAGCGGCATGAAGACCTCGTTGGGGCTTATTTTTTCGGGTCTCGTGCCAAAGGGGAGGCGAATCCGGATTCGGATCTTGATATCGGCCTTCTAGGCCGAGGACCGATCCCTCTCCAGAGTCTCATCACGATCCAGGGTGAGGTGGAGGATGCCCTTGGGATGCGAGCCGACATTGTCGACCTCCGAACCGCAAGCGCCTTTCTCGCCCTCGATATCGTGCGGGGCTTACGGATCTTCTGCCGAGATCCCTTAGTGTGTGACGAGTTTGAACTCTTCGTCCTCAGTCGGGCAGGAGACCTCGCTCCCTTCGAACGGCAGCGGCGGAAGAGCCTGCTTGGTAGTACTGTGTCATGACTCAGATCAACGAAAAAGTCCTTGCATCCAAAGTGGAAACGATTCGGCGGATGCTCGGAGGCATCGCGGGGCTTCCTCTTGAGGTTGAGGCGGTTTTCATCGGGGATTTCCAGATGGTTTCCGCCGGAGAATCGATGCTTCGTAGAGCCCTTGAGGCACTGCTTGATCTCGGTCGGCATATTCTCGCAAAAGGCTTCGGTTAAGCAGTTGTCGAGTATCAACAGATCGGGAGGGCTCTTGGTGAAAAAGGTGTATTGAAGCCCGAGAGGGGGCGATTGCTGGTCGACATGGCCGGATGCAGGAATCGCCTGACCCATTTCTACGACGAAGTTTCACCGGAGGAACTCTACGAGATCCTGACCTTTGACATTATTGTCACAGGACTTGCCACCAAGGTGCGGCCAGAATGTCCGGCGTCAGCCACTTGAGCATGTTTCCGCAGTGAAGGAGGAGTCCGGCCCTGGCCGAGTCTCCATATTCCTTTCGGAAGGTCCTTAAGTGCCGGGTATCGCCGATGGACGGCGATGTCGATGCCTTGATCTCGATCGGCAGGAGACGACCGCCGGTTTCAATGACGATGTCAACCTCTTCACCGATCGTGCTTCGCCAGTAGAATAACTCTGCCGAGTCGATACGAGCGTCTCTCCAGGCAAGTAAATCATGCAACACAAGATTCTCAAGATGGGCGCCGCTTGCTTTGTCACCCTGGGCCAGATGGAGTGCGACCCCGGTATCACCCCAATAGAGCTTCGGTGACTTGATCAATCTCTTTGTTCTGTTGACCGAATAGGCTGGGAGCCGAACGAGGAGATATGAGGTCTCCAATAGATTCAGGTAGCGGTGGACTGTCGGCTGGGGGAGGCCGATGTCCCTTCCGATCTCAGTCTGGTTGACCAGTTGACCAAGCCGGAAACAGGCTGCTCGCATCAGGCGTCTGAAGTCCGGGAGCGCGGCCACAGCCGAAAGCTCCTGCAAAT
>JANTFG010000394.1 GCA_024763555.1 Thermoanaerobaculales bacterium | reverse complement strand
GTCAACCCCGAAGGCAAACTCTCAATCTGCGTTTTTTCCAATAAACCGGAAGACCTCTACGATTTGCGACAACACAGTTTCAGCGAAGGCTGGGAGTTTTTCCTGTCCCGGATCGTCGATCGAAGAATCTCCCGGACGACGAGATGTACCCGCTGCCATATCAAGGCTCTCTGCGGGATGTGCCCCGCTCTGGCACAGCTGGAGGAAGGCGACCGGGAAGAGCCTGTGGACTTCATGTGCCACGTGGCCCATCTGCGTGCACGATTCCTGGACTTTGAAATTCCCCCTCACGGGGACTGCCCCTACTGCCCCGGAGGTGAGCACTTCGACTGCTTGTGCTCGGAGACTGAAGAACTGAAGAACCGGGATTCTTCAAAAAAGACATTACATCGGATTAAGTCCTGAATCGTATAACTCTCCGCATTTCGTCCTTTTTTTCTTGGAATTATCTGAAGAATCGATATAATGTTAATCCGAGGTAGGACATTGCCGATTTGGTATTTGATGTTGCGGCCCAGTCAAATGGTGGGCATTGAATTGGATCCGGCGAGTTGGGCATCCGGCAGGCCTTGCCGAAGGTGGGCAGGTGAAAGAGGAGTGCTATGAAGAAAAAGGAAGTACAATCGCAGAATACGTCCAAAAAAATCTTCATCAAACCCAGTATCTGCGAAGTAAAGCTACGGCCCGAAGAGGCGGTACTGGGGAATTGCAAAGTCGGCACGTCCGGCACGGGGGGACCGGCACAGTCGGCCTGTTCCGCCAACGTGCAGTGCACGGGCCTGGGCTCCTGAGTCGGGGCAGAGCATAACAGGGGGATTCGAATGTCGGAAACATCCCGCCTTAGAAACTCAGTCGCCGGACAGGAAAACTCCGGTTTGAGCTTCTGCGTGGGTGAAGTCGCCATCGAGATTCTGTCTGAGATTTCAGGTTTCCGCGCGAGCTCGGAACGCGAAGCCTTCGAATACAGCGCTCGACGCCCGGATCTCTCTCTCCGGATTCGCCGCGCAGGTCTCGCCGCCCGTCCCCCGGGTCGGCTGGTTTTCGACTCCGAAGCCGTGTGGCGGGCCTACAGAGATGGAAGGCGACGGGTTTTTCGCTTCTCCTCACCCTCTCTCGGAGCTGATCCCTACAAGGAGTTGCGGATCGATGAGGAGTGCTGTTCCGGGGAGATTATCCTCAATGAGGAGTACAAGCAGACAGCCTTCCTGGATCCCCTGGAATATCCTCTGGATGAGCTGCTGGTCGTCGACAAGCTGGGCACCGGTCTCGGTTGCGAACTTCATTCCTGCGGGATCGTCGATGAGGATGGCCTCGGCTGGCTCTTCTGCGGCCACTCCGGCGCCGGCAAGAGCACGCTGGCCCGCCTGTGGTCCCGGCGTAATATCACGGTCCTGAGCGATGACCGGATCATCCTGAGGAGATGGGGTCATGACATCAGGATGTACGGGACCCCCTGGCACGGGGAGGCCGGTTTTGCCCTGCCGGCAAGCGTTCCTCTTCAGGGGATCTTTATCATCGAACACGGGGCACGGAACCTGGTCGAGCTCATGGAGCCGATCGCCGCCGTCTCCGAACTGATGGCCCGCACCTTCCTGCTTTTCCACGAGGAAGGCGCCGTTCAGACAACGCTTTCCTTTCTCGGCGATGTCGTGGACTCGACGCCCTGTCGCCGTTTCTCCTTCGTACCGGATGAATCAGCGATTGATGCGCTCTCCGAGCTGATGTGGGGTGGCTGCAATGCCTGAAATCGAGCAGACTCATCTGTTACCCACACTGCTCAGGCATGTGCTCGACCGGGGTCTTCGCGCCACCTTCATCGCCGGAGGCCGCAGCATGCTACCCACGATCCACGACGGCGACAGACTGGTGCTTGAAGCGACGGACCCCAAGACGCTCAGGCGCGGAGATGTCATCCTGGCCGAGTATGGCGGTTCCCTCCGGGCGCATCGGATCATCAGACTCCCCGGGGAAGATGACAGGAATTTCGTGATACGGGGAGATGCCCTGCTCTCACCGGATGCGCCGCTTGAGGCTCACCAGATCCTTGGTCGAGTCATTGAAGTCGATAGGGAGGGGCGGCGCCGGCCGGTGAGCGGAATGCTGATTCGAGCAAGAGTTCTTTTGCGAAGGTCGCTTCTGAGTCTCCACAGAAGGCTTCCGGGCCCGCTGCAAAGCCTGGCAGTCCATGTATTGCACCGGACCCGTGGCTTAGCCGCAAATATTGTCATGTCGGGAGAAATCAGCCGCGGGAACCGTGGCGCCGGAATTTGAGGAGGTCGTGATGAGCATCGATCATTCATGCAGGAACGAGAATCACTACAACCATGCTACCAGGCAAGGGGCGCGGATCCCTATGATAGCGGTCCTGATCGGCCTGCTTGTCCTCGGCGCCGGGATCGGCCTGGCGGACGATACGGATATCGTGGTTGATGCCGGAAATATCTCCACGTATAACAGCAGTTCTTCATCCTCTTTCTCATGGTCTCATACTGTCGGCACCAGTTTAACGAGCCGCTATCTGGTGGTCTGCTTTTCCTTGAGCGGAAATACCACAAGTACACCAACAGGCATCCAGGTGAGTTCGGTCAGCTATGCAGGCACCTCAATGACCAGACGGGTCTCGCAGGACACCAACGGGACTCAGGGTCGGACAGAGATCTGGGACTTGCTGGCGCCTGCAACAGGCAGCAACTCTGTGAGCGTGGTTCTCTCAACTTCCACTCAGGTGGTTGCGTCAGCCGTTGGATTCGGAAACGTAAGCCAGACTTCTCCAAGTCGCTCCTCAGCATCGACACGGGCCAACAGTACCAGTATCTCCCTCGCTGTCACAAGTGCTTCGAGGGACGTGCTTGTGGATGTTGTTTCAGCGACTTATCCGATAACACTGACTCCAAATTCGAATCAAACGAAACGCTGGGATCTGGCCGTCGGTACAAATTCCACTGATCTCAGAGGGTCTGGAAGCACAAAACCCGGCTTCGGTACTTATGACGGGGTTTCCTGGACTCTCAGCTCCGCAACGAACTGGTCTATCTCCGCAGAAAGTATCCAACCCCCCAACACCCCCACCCTTGCCCGTTTCGTCGATTTCAAGGCCTCCGACACGGCCCGCGGGACCCTGCTTCGCTGGCGGACCGGCTACGAGGTCAAGAACCTGGGCTTCCGGAT
>JANTFG010000393.1 GCA_024763555.1 Thermoanaerobaculales bacterium | reverse complement strand
AACGGCGACGCCGATTTCGGGAGAACTGGAGCGCAGCGAATACATTCCCGGGAGATCGACGATATCCGTTTCGCGCCCGTTGATCAGGGCGCGGCTGATGATGTAATTGACGGAGGAACCGGGAAAATTCGCCGTGGCGGAGCGATAACCCGCGACTGCGTTAAAAATCGTACTCTTCCCGCAGTTGGGCTGACCGGCAAGAAGAAATTTCATCAGTCGGCTGAGTTCTGCTCCGGCGAAGCGGGGACTTCTTCCAGGAGAATCCGTCCGGCAACACCACGACCGAGCGCAACCCGACTGCCGTTGAGCTGAATGAGCACGGGGCCGCGAAATGGCGCCCGTTCCACGACTTCAAGCACATCACCGACATGAATACCCAGGGTATTGAGATGCGAGCGGACCCTCTGCCCACCCTCAATCATTCGGACCCGGGCTTTCCTGCGGACTGCAACGGAATTCAGAGTCATACTCATCTACCTTCCCGGAGGCGAATATACACTAATTCTCATCTAAATGCTAACCTAGATTAACAAAAAACATTCATCCTTGAGGAAGTCCCGATATTGGAGCAGTTTGAGATCCCAGCTTAACCCGGAACACGAAGGCTTCCGCCCATAGGGGTGAGCCGGGGGAAAGCAACACCATCAAGGAGAAGAAGGATGCCGGCCGGAACACAGCGAGACCGCCGGCCTTTCCTTTTTTTGTCCTGCTCTCGGACCTCGGGGCAGAGAGGCTCCGCGAGGCCGGATTTCTCCGGAGGCGACAACGTGTATTCGTGATTTTCTTCCGGAGTTTTTGCGGGGGACTGCTTTGTTCCTTCGAGCCTGAATTTCCCAAGCTTCTGATTCAAAAGTGTTTCTCAGAAATTTCAAGAATTTCTGATGCCGGGGCCTTGATTTATGCCTTTTTTATACCTATACTGAAAATACCCCCTTTTTCAGGAAAGGGAGTCGGAGGTCCGATGCACGCAACGATGGTGAAAAAATCCCTGCCGGAGGAACTCGAGGGCGCCGTCTGCCGTGCCTCGGAACTCAAACTCCGAAAGCAGCGGATGGAAAAACTCTCGCCCATCCCCAGCGGGATCCGCCATCTCGACGAGATCCTCGAGGGAGGCTGGCCCCGGGGCGCCCTGAGCGAAATCTCCGGCACTGTCTCCACCGGTCGTTTCGCCACCCTGCTCTCGACACTGCGCGGCTGCCTGATCCGGAGAATTCCGGCGGCCCTCATCGATCAGGGCTCACATCTCGATCCCCGGGGCGCCGCCCGTCTGGGACTCGAACTCAAATCTCTGCTCTGGGTCCGCCCTGAATCCCTCAATGACAGCCTCGCCTGCGCGGAGATGATCCTTCAGGCCGGATTCTCTCTCGTCGCCCTTGATCTCGGTCTGAGTCCCGTGGTCGGGCATGTGTCGCCGGCCGCATGGCTCCGTCTGGCCCGCCTCAGCACCGAGTATCAGGCCGTCACCCTCCTGGGATCTCCCTTCCGGATCAGCGGCTGCGCCGCTCGCCTGGCGCTTCACATGCGCAGGGAAAGACAGCAGTGGATCGGAACACCAGGCCGGATACGCCTCCTCGGCGGCATCAGAAACCGGATCGAGATTCTGAAGAGCCCTCAACTTCTCAAGGGCAGTATCACGGGATTTTCCGCCGGCCTTCCCGAAGCGGAAAAAATCGAAAGTATGTCCCTGCAACACAACAACACAATGGAGGTCCCATGCATAAGATCCAGGAATTCCTGAGCCCGAAAACACATCATTCCCTACCCTGCGGACTCGAAGAGATCGTCGTGGCTCTTGGTCTGCTGCTGTCGGCCTGGGCCTGCATCGTCCTGCTCTTCTGCTTCTGATCATCTCTTCCGCTATGGCCCGGATCGCCTGCCTCTTTGCGCCTTCTTTTCCACTGGCGGCCCGGCTCCGCAGCGAAACGGAACTTGAAGGACAGGCCCTGGTCATCTGCCGGGGCAACGGCGCTTCCGCCCGGATCGATTCAGTGTCGCGGGCGGCCTGGAGATACGGCATCCGCCCGGGATTCAGCCTGGCCAGGGCGCGGAGCCGCCTTCCCGATCTCATCGCCCGTTCCCGCGATCCCGTCACCGAGCAGGCCGCGCATGAAGTCCTGCTGGAAACGGCCTCGACCCTCTCGCCGCGTATCGAGGACGCCGCCGAGGACATGGTCTTCGCCGATGTTTCCGGCATGGAGCAGCTCTTTCCCGGTAAAGAGGGCGAGATGGACATGGCGCGGATGGCCGTCCTCTATGCCGAGAAGCTCTCCCTGATGATCCAGGTCGGACTCGCCGGAGCGAAACTGGCGGCCGCCGTCGCCGCAAGGCGACGGGAATCCCCGATGGTCATTCCTCCCGGAAAGGAGGCCGAGTTCCTGGCCGGAATGCCGCTGCAAAGCCTCGAAATATCAGACAAACTCCTCCGGAAGTTGCATCGCTGGGGTCTGAAGACGCTCGGCGATTTCGCCGCCCTTCCCGCCGATCGTGTCGGCGCCCGCCTTGGCGAGGAGGGCCGGCTGGCCTATCAGCGGGCCCGGGGCGAGGATCCGAGACCGATTTCCCCCACTCCTGCACCCGAAACCCTCAGCGAGGGAATGGAGCTGGAATGGGCTGTGGTCACCATCGAGGCCCTGCAGGCCGCGCTCCGCCCCTGTCTCGAGGCTCTCCACCGCCGCCTCGTCCAGCGGGATCTCCTCTGCAGAGCACTGAACCTGGAGCTGGGGCTGGAGCCCGAGGGAATCGACCGGCGCCTGATCCGCTTTCCCGTCCCGGCCCGGGATGTCGAGGCCCTGCTCGGATTGATCGGATTACAACTCGAAGCCCACTCGCCCCGGGCGCCGGTCTTTTCCTTCCGCTGTATTGTCCATCCGGCCCGGGCCGAGGGCAGGCAGCTCAGTCTTTTCGGCCCTCCGCAGATTCATCCCGATCGATTGAGCCTCACCCTGGCCCGCATGGCGGCCCGTCTGGGTCCGGATCGTGTCGGCGCCCCCCTCATCGTCGACAGTCATCTGCCCGAAGCCTTCGCATCTGAAGATTTCGATCCCCCCTCCACTCCATCTCCCCGCCCTCCACGCAGCCGCGGGCTCTTAGCCGTCCGGGTTCTCCGGCCCCCGACGCCCCTGGAGGTCATTGTCGAAGAGGGAAAGGACGCAGCCTCGTCCACCGGAA
>JANTFG010000392.1 GCA_024763555.1 Thermoanaerobaculales bacterium | reverse complement strand
CGGTTTGCAGCGACCACTCCGCCAAAGGCGGAGATGGGATCGGTGGCCCGGGCCCGTCTGAAGGTCTCCGCCATCCCCTCTCCGAGGGCGACGCCGCAGGGATTGGCGTGTTTGACAACCACGACACCGGCTCCGGGAAGGTCCCAGACCAAGCGCCAGGCGCCGCTGCCGTCGCCGAGGTTGTTATAGGACAGGGCCTTTCCCTGGAGCAGGCGAGCCCCCGCGAGCCCGTGCACGGGCTGCGAGGACGCCAGTACACCCCACTGATGGGGGTTCTCGCCGTAGCGTAATTCGATTTCTTCGGCGCCGAGAAGAGCCTCGGCGGCCTGTGCGGTTGGCGAGCTGCCGCCTGCCCCCATCAGTGCCGGAAGTTCTGCGGAGATGGCGGCGTCATAGGCGGCCGTATGGCGAAAGACCTTGAGTGCCAGGTTTCGACGGAGGGTCTCGGCATCTTTGCCCTCTCCAAGAGCCGTCTCGATCTTTCCATAGTCCTTCGGATCAACGACGACGACGACCCGGGCTGCGTTCTTTGCGGCAGCTCTCAGAAGACTCGGTCCTCCGATATCGATCTGCTCGATGGCTTCGTCGAGGCCGACATCCTCCCGGGCGACGGTTTCCCGGAAGGGGTAGAGGTTGACGAGGACGAGATCGATCTCATCAAGCTCGTGTTCCGCCATTTCTCTGCGGTGTTCTTCAGATGGCGCCGCGAGAATTCCTGCAAAGACTCTGGGATGGAGGGTCTTGACACGCCCGCCGAGAATTTCCGGGAAGCCCGTCAACTCGCTGACTTCCATGACCTCGAGACCCAGTTCGCGCAAAGCTCGTGCGGTCCCCCCCGTCGAATAGAGGATCCATTCGCTCTTCTGAAACAGGGGCAGCAGCCTTTCCAGCCCCGTCTTGTCGGACAGCGAGATCATGGCTCTTCTGGGCATCATATCCTCCAGGTCGGGAGCTTTCAGTCCCTGGGCTATTGATTCATTTTCAAACTGAGACTTCCGCTTCGGCCGCTGAGTTCATCGCGGACGGCGAAGGCGATTTCTTCAAGCTTCGAATCAACAAGCAGGCGGAATGAAGCAGCGATCTTAGGGGTGCCTGCGAGTCGGGATTCGGGTACTGAGACGGGAAGCTCGAAGATCTTGGGCGGATTCTGAGTGTTTTTCTGATCCTTCATGACGACGGCGATGGCCAGATGCGCGGTGCTCTGTCCATTCTCGCTCCTGAATTGGAATCGATCGACGGGAAGAATTATCCGGAATTTCTGGATCAGCCGTCCGTCCTTTGTCGCGGTCGATTCTCCGGCTTCGATCGCAAATCCCAGGTTGTTCTCGCCGAGGTGGAGAATAGCTTCCGCGTTCGCCAAATCGGTCAGACGGGATAGGGGATGGGCTGCGGCAAAGTGCTTGGGCGCCTTGACAATCGATGATTTTCCACCCGCTTCAGCTTCAAGCTCGTGCAGAGCGCCGTCGAGAGTTCCGCCCGGCATGTCAAATGAGAGTAGATAGCTGCCATCGATCAGCGCCTTCAAGTGCTCAAAGAAAGGCTTCGGATCCCTGGAGCCGAAAAAATAGACGCCACCGCTATCGCCGGCCAGGACATTTCCTCCCCAGGCAAGATCCTGGGACTCGGCGCCGGTCTGATCCATCACCATGTTTCGGGGATCTCCCTGGCCGAACTTGTCCATTCCGCTGCTCCGCTTGTTTTCGTTGATGCGGTCTGAGGCGTAGCGTCCGCGGTCGGCCGCGTCGAGAATATGCACGCGAACACCCATCCCCTGGGCCAGCTGGCTGACGGTCTCAAACTGCGGTCGGAGGTTCTTCTCCTCAGCCCACATTCCCGGCATCTTGAGGTTAATCGTTGTTCTGAAGGCCTGGAAGTTCTCCCATAGTGCGGCATAGACATCCATTCCGGGAACGGCAAAGAGGTCCTCACCGACCCAGATAACTTCCCGCCTCCCCGGCGCCCCGCCGCAGCCGCGGATCAGCATTTCGATATTGAGCAGCTCCTGAAGGATCCGGCTCATCTCCTCGTCTCTGAGACCGTTGACCCGCTCGACGTATTGTGTTGCCTGCATGCTGCCGAAGGCATCTTCTACCCCGAGGCCGGACTTGACGGCTGGGGCGTTGCCGGCGGAGGCTTTGAAAGCGCCCGTCTGATAGGTTTGCGCCGTGGCAACCGAACGCGTGAGACTCCTCTTGACGCCCCGGTACTTCTCGCCCAGATACTCGGCAGCTCTGACCTTCTCCAATGCGCCGAGAATCAGCTTGGGGTCCGCCGTGGGTCCCTGCACCAGATCGAGGCTCTGTCCTCCCAGGAAGACGCTGATCCGTGAGCCTTCGGGGATCTTTTCCTTGATCAGGGTCTCCATGGGCTTGAGCACATTCTTGAGGTTCTTTTTCTCGAGACTCAGCCGGTCGAAAACATAGATGAGCTGTCGCGTCTTGTCGGAAGCGAGGACGGGCTCGGCTGTCGGTTTTCCGTCGACACGGAGCCGGAATGACGAGGCCTCAAGGTCTCGAACTGGAGCACCGGTCGGGCTGAAGATGGAAACCGGAACCGAAACCGCGCCCGCTGAATCTTGATGCGGCGTCTCGGCCGCAGCCGGAGCGCCTGCGAGACCCGAAAGGACGAATAGAATGCAATAGACGAATCCCCGATATTTCATCATCTCAACCTCCCTGGTCAGCCGTCATTGTAGCCCAGAAGGGTTCAACCATTGTCCGTTCCTTTCTTGCGACCATCGATTTCAGATCCTTCGAACATTTGATTGAAAACGAATCTCAATAACTTAATCATGAATTAAAGACTTTTCTCATCACCTGAAATACATCTCTGATGGTGGTTAAACCAGTGGCTTTACTTGGTTTTATGTTGTATCATCATCATGTGAAAGTGGAGGGCGCTTATGATCCTGGCCATACCTGTTACTGAGGGAAAGTTGACCCAGCGTTTCGGCGAATGCGAGTCCTATCTGTTTTTTCCGGCTGACAGGGAGAAGAAGAAGCTTGGGGAGGCCGTCCTCGAAGTCGCACCCCCGCACGCCATGCATCATCTTCCCGACTGGATCGCGAAGAAAGGGGCCGAGGTTGTCATTGCCGGGGCCATGACGGATCGGGCGAAGTCGCTGTTCGAGTACCACGGTTTGAAGGTGATCCTGGCCGGGGATGCCATGATGAATCCGG